>CAZGSF010000016.1:0-27546 GCA_964528145.1 uncultured Lachnospiraceae bacterium
TTTTTAAATAAAACTTTTTTCAAAAATCTATTGACTTCTAATAGTTAGTCTCCTTCTCCTATTTAACGCATAGGTGCAATAATATTGTTGTGTTATGTGCATTAAAAAAGGACTATCATTTTTTAGATAGTCCCAGCGTGAGTTTAATAACTCAATAAAAAACTTTACACTCAAAAGTGTATATTTAATTGGGGATTAATTCATTAATTTTCAAAACTTGAATAACCGTGTCCATTTCATTTCTTAAAGTCCTTATATCACGGCGAATATTACGCTCCATGATTTTAGTGTCAAGTTGTAAATCATCCAACTTTTCTTTATTGGCATCTACTTTTAACTCTAACACTTCAAGTTTATTAAGTATTTTTTCTAAAAGCTCTCTATCTGTCATAGATACCACACTCCTTTTGTATATTGTAACATAGTTAATCTTAGAGTATAAAGTCTTTTATTCAGCTATTAAAGCTACGGTTCAAGGTCACTACGATTCCTAGTCTGTCATTCGGTTTATTCCCTAGTTGACGATTTTCACGCACATATACAGACGTATTCCCACAAGAGTGCAGACTGTATTGCTTCTGATTTTCGGCATCCTCTTATTATACCTACTCTTTCATGTTTTCAATGCTGTTATTTTCTACTTGTTTGTATAGCTCATGCCTACCGACTTATTTAGTTGTCAAGGTTCAATCTGCAAAATGCGTAGTGTTCAATACACCACTAGCCCAGTTGAATGACACTCCGGAAATGGTGCATCGTTCAACCACATATGGTATAATATATATTATATGTTAAAGAAAGGAATTTAAGATTAATGATGAATAATATGCGAATTGATTTTACGTTTAGTGAAGATAAAGTAAGAGAACTCGGTCATTCTTTAGGGGATGCGTATTATGGTGTGAAGAGATTTTTTGAAAAAGAAAATCTTCCATGCATTCGGGATGATGAAGTTCTATCATTTACTGATAATGGCGGTAAGGATGATTATGCCAATATCTGGCATATTGTTTTATGCCTGTTTGGTACGGATTGGTTTACTAAGTGTGCTACTTCCTGTGTGTTTATCGAAGGGGATGAAGAAGAAGATATTCTTGCCCAGGCTTGGAAGTTTGAGTTGAATGCCACTCCAGAAATGGTGCATCGTTCAACGTACAGTCTGTAATGGAATATTTCCGGGTTACTCATGAAACAGATAGCTTCTTCTATCACTTAAGTCAGGGAAATCGAGGCAAATAAATGAAAAACAAACGGAAAATAAAAGTTGTTATACTATTTTTATTATCAGTACTTATAATATGGAATAACAGACTGAATAGTAAAAATCTTTGGGAAGAAAAGGTGTTTTCATATCTTAAAAATGAATATGATGGACAGTTTGAGTTGATGAACATCGAGAAAGAATCTGACCAATATATTTTTTCTTTTCGAACAAAGGATAACAACAATATTTCGTTTGATGTAAAATGTTGGGTAGGAGTGTATTTAACCCCATGGGGCGAGATACCTTATATTCCTAAACGGTATTTTGTTGATGATTTTTCAGAAAATATAACTAAAAAAATTGTTGATGATACAATTACATACGATATGACAGATGATACTATAGAAGAAATTATAGTACATCTTAAGTCGCTATCAGAAACGGTACAAAGTTATTACGATTTATATGGATTGTCTTGGCAAGTACCTGAAATCAGCATAAAAATAAAATATAATGGGAAAACAGCAAGAATTGAATATACAAATCAAAATGAAAGTGTATTGAAAGATGTGTTGAACAGAGAATTTTATTAATTTTGGATGTTTATGAAAAAGAAACTTTTAAAGTATTCTGCCACTAGGCTTTGCCTTGGTGGCAGTTTTATATTGTGGGAATATGTATTTATTATTTATACCAGAATGGTATATCGTAAGACGTGACGAAACCACCCTGCTAACCAGCCTGGGACGTGTAACTTATCATAAAACATTATTTAAGAACAAGTTTACCGGTGAGCATGAATACCTTCTTGATCGTATCAGTTGAATGCCACTCCAGAAATGGTGCATCGTTCAACAATAAAGGTATTTCGAAGTTATGACTTATGGATGAGGGCACTGGATTTTAGGCATAAAATGAATAGTCTCAAGGGAGATGAAGAACAACTCAGATATCGGATAATCCATTTAAAAGAAGAAATAAGAGAGCTACGGGCAGAAAGCGTAAAGCTGCAGGACGAACTAAATAATCTTCTTATCGTGTATCTAAAACGCCTTTTATGGGAAGTTACAACCGCTCTTATTATGACAGACGTGGAAAATTGCATAGATATTATACAGATAACCGAAGGTTCGGAACAAAGAGCGGATTGAATATCGGAACGATATTTTCACTATGTTTTATTACCCTTCACATGATAATAATGGTTGGGGGATTCCTTAAATTAGGTTTTCAGACCGGTGGGAAAGTATCCGGTGATGTTAACAGAATTTTCATAGAAGATGCCATGATTATTCTGTTTACTGTTGGCGATAATGCTGACTTTTATGACTGGGAATACGATATGTACTGCGGTGATGATACGATCAAGTGCTTTTCTGATGAAGCCTTCGACACCCTTTTGGAAAACTTCCGGAAAGGCATGGCAAAACAGGACTTGTCACTTTCGCTGATTATGTAAAAAATTGACAAATTATGCATATTGTAGTATAAATTAAAAATGTGAAAGAAAGGTATTTATGTACTACAAAGTGTTACGATAGTCTATGAGGGTCGGACGTTTTTTAGGAGGGAATATGTCAAATTTATTTAATAAGTTAGGCAAAATATTAGTCGTTGCAGTGTTAGCTGCGGCACTGGGGTGGTTAATATATTCTCTTTTCGGTTCGGGAACGGATACGCAGTATAAAAACGGAATATATGTTACCAGAGGGTATATATCAAGATTTGCCGGATACGAATTTACTATGCCGGAAAGGTGTCAATTGTTTGACTTGGAAGAACGTGCAGTCCAATCTGATATAGATGTTACCGGATTAACTAAAGAGCAGATTGTGGAAGCATTAAGAAATCAGACAACGATTCTTGATTTGTTTGCTTATCTGCCCTCGGGTTCTAATGCGCTGGTGAGCATTTCCATAAATAAAGAAACGTCAAAAGATGACGTGGATTTGGCTACAAAGGATTATATTAGACTTTTGCAAAATAGCGGAGTGAATATTTCGGGTGATTATGAACTTGTAAATTTTTTAGGAAGAGACTGCGGACTTTGGACCTATGAAGCCAATAATAACGGTAAAAAAGTAATACAGGAAGGATACGTTTTTGCCGAAGACGGTTTTGAATGGGCACTGATTATATCCTATGCGGAAGGCAATGAAGCGGAAAAGGAGCAGTTGTACAATTCCTTTAAAATATATGAATGAAAGGAGAAAGTTTAAAATGAGTATTATTATTTCGCTTGTAATCGGAGCTGTTTGCGGATGGCTTGCAGGAATTATCATGAAAAGCGGACATGGACTTCTTATCAACATAGTGCTTGGTATTGTAGGCGGTGTGGTAGGCGGATATGTATTCAGTTTACTTGGTCTGGCAATCAACGGTACTTTAGGAACCATTATCAGTAGTGTTGTGGGCGCGTGTCTGATAATATTTGTTATAAGATTAATTAAAAAGAAATAGTTCTTGAGAAATGTAATAATGTAAAACCTCCCAAGTGTGATTATAAATTCACTGCTTGGGAGGTTTTTTGATATACGTATATTACGGTCTCAGGCCTAATCCACCTTCCAAGGTGATGGTTTCGCCTGTCATGTACTTAAAGTCAGGAGATGCAAGCTGTACGCAAACCCGGCCGATTTCTAATTCAGCATCACCGAAATGCCCCATGGGTGGCATATGCACGTTTGCCTTAAAGGCGTCGGGATATGATTTTTCAAACTGCTCAAGCTGTGCTGTCCAAGCTAGGGGACATACGATATTTACATTGATTCCATCCTTGCCCCACTCTGTGGCTGCTACACGGGTAAGCCCCCGGATTCCTTCTTTTGCGGCGGCATATGCACATTGACCGAAATTGCCAAATAATCCGGCTCCGGAAGCAAAGTTAATTACGGAACCTTTGGTTTTTGCAAGGTAAGTGTAACATGCCTTCATGTAGTAGAAGGTTGCGTATAATCCTGAATACATTGCAAGATCAAACTGCTCTGTGGTATGTTCAGCCAAAGTAACACCTGATGCAGATGCCTGAGCATTGTTAATTAATACATGGATGTCTCCGAATGTATCAATGGTCTGCTTTACCACATTTTGAACTATCGATTCATTATCGGCACCGGCATTCACGTCTGCCTGTACTGTCAGAACTTTGATACCGTACTGTTTTTCCAATTCTTCTTTTGCGTCATTCAATTTCTGAAGATTACGTCCGGTGATTACAATATTTGCACCTTCTTTTGCGTATGCGGTAGCGATACCGTAACCGATGGAACCACATCTTCCGTCGCTTAAGGTTGCCTTTCCGGCACCTGTGATAATTACTGTTTTACCTGCAAAAAAGCCCATATTAAATAACCTCCCTTTTGGATAAGTACAAAATATTCGAACTTATATATATATTATATATAATGCTTGTTCGATTTATGATTTTTTTTCTTAAAAGTGGTTAATTATTGTTAATTTAACTTTAAAAATAAAAACATAGATGGGTTAATATTGACATTTTAAGGCAAGTGTATCAGAATACAATAGTGGGATTTCATAAAATGTATTTTGGAAAGTAAATACAGCAAGGCATTAGCCTTAGATTGGAGTAGAGATGACTAAAATTGATATTTTTTCCGGTTTTCTTGGAGCCGGCAAGACTACATTGATTAAGAAACTTTTAAAGGAAGCACTGGCCGGGGACAAGGTTGTTCTTATAGAGAATGAGTTTGGGGAAATCGGTGTTGACGGAGGATTTTTGCAGGAATCCGGTATTGAAATAAAAGAGATGAATTCAGGATGTATCTGCTGCTCACTTGTGGGTGATTTTGGTGCATCATTAAAAGAGGTGCTTGATACTTACAAGCCTGAGCGTGTACTGATTGAGCCGTCAGGAGTAGGGAAATTGTCAGATGTTATCAAAGCAGTTAAGGATGTTGATGCTGACACGAATGTGCAGCTTAATTCTGCGGTTGCAGTTGTAGATGCCAAGAAATGTAAAATGTATATTAAGAATTTCGGGGAATTTTTTGTTAATCAGATTGAACATGCAGGAACCATTATTTTAAGCCGTTCCGGTGATATTTCCCAGGAAAAACTGGAGCAGTGCGTAGCTCTTATTAAAGAGCATAACGACAAGGCCGTTATAATTACTACTCCTTGGGAGCAGCTTGATGGAAAAGATATTTTAACTACCATTGAGGGTAGAGACAATATGGAAGAAGAGTTGTTAAAAGAGGTAGAGGAGCATCGTCACCATCATCACAATGACGAGCATCACCATGAGCATGACGGACATTGTTGCTGTGGTCATCACCATGACCATGACCATGAACATGACCACCATCATGAACATGACCACCATCACGAGCATGACCACCATCACGAACATGACCACCATCACGAGCATGACGAACATTGTTGTTGCGGTCATCATCATGAAGAACATCATCATGAAGATCATCATCATGAAGGTAATCATCATGCTGATGATGTGTTTACAAGCTGGGGCGTTGAGACACCGATGCTTTATTCAGAGGATGAGATCGCACATATCCTTGCGGCACTTGAAAATGAAGAACGCTACGGAACGGTACTTCGTGCCAAAGGCATGGTCGGTGGCGAGAACGGCAGCTGGATTTATTTTGATTATGTTCCCGGAGAGAGCAATATCCGTGCAGGTTCCCCCTGCGTAACCGGTAAGATTTGTATTATCGGTGCTAACTTAAATGAAGATAATTTGAAAAGTTTGGTACAGTACGATGAGGAAGAAGTAGTTCATTGTAGTGCTGATTAAGAGGATATATAAATGAAACCTGTATATGTTATTAACGGATTTTTGGAAAGCGGAAAAACTGAATTCATCACATACACTCTGGCGCAGCCTTATTTTCAGTCAAAGGGAAAGACTCTGATTTTGCTTTGTGAAGAAGGCGAGAATGAGTATGAGCAGGAGCTTTTGGCGAGTAGCAGAGCTGTCGTTGAGTTACTCGAGGATGAAGAGGATTTTACGCCTGCCAAGTTAATTGAATTGGAGAAAAAGCATAAGCCTGAGCGAATTATAATTGAGTATAACGGCATGTGGAATTATAAAGAGATGAAGCTGCCCTGGCATTGGAAAATCGAGCAGCAGATTACCACAATCGATGCTTCCACCTTTCCTATGTATTACACTAATATGCGTTCTCTTCTTGCGGAGATGCTTCGTAAATCGGAGATGATTATATTTAACCGATGTGACGGAATTGAGGAACTTGGTACTTATAAGCGCAATATCAAGGCTATAAACCAGCAGGCGGAGATTATTTTTGAGGATTCAAATGGTGAAATAGATACTCTTTTTGAAGAGGACCTGCCTTACGATTTGAAAGCAGATTTGCTTGAACTTGATGATAACGGGTATGGAATCTGGTATTTGGATGTACTTGACCATTTAGAGCGATATGTAGGAAAGCAGATTTCCTTTATAGCCACAGTGCTTATACCTGAAGGCTTTCCTAAAGGATATTTTGTGCCCGGCAGAGTGGCAATGACTTGTTGTGCAGACGATTTGGCATTTTTGGGATTTGCCTGCAAATATGACGGTGCCTCAAGCCTGAATCAGAAGGATTGGGTAAAGGTGACGGCAGAGGTACGCAAGGAGTACTGGGAGGACTATAATGGAGAGGGTCCCGTGCTCTATGCGGTGAAAGTTGAAAACGTAAAGGCACCTAAGAAGGAAATTATTGATTTTTCATAAATAGTGGGATTATCAGATGGATAAAGAATTATTGCAGCTGCAAAACAGATTCCGTGATTTGGCAGAGAAATCCTACATGCAGAATGTGTATACGTTCAGTGGTTTTTTGAGCCTTGCAGAGCAGGATGCGTTTTTGCAGATAACAAAAGAATTAGGCAGTGTGTCATGGCAGCTTTTCGGGGGCAGAGAGGACTGCGAACGAAAGATGCTGATGTTTGGCTGCGTGGAGGACTTGGGTTACGAAGAGTCATATCCCATTGTTTGTATACATATAAGTCCGTTACTTAAGAAGTTTGCGGATGATTTTTCACATAGGGATTTTCTTGGTGCGCTTATGAATCTGGGGATTGAGAGAAGTACGCTGGGGGATATTTTTATTAAGGACAGAGAGGCCTATTTGTTTTGTCAGGAGAGTATTGCGGATTTTATCTGTGAAGGGCTTGATAAGGTCAGGCATACAAATGTGCGTTGTAAGAGAGTGGAGCCCGGTGAGGAACTTCCTGTGAAGGAGCCTGAGTCGGTAGAGATTACGGTAAATTCTGAGCGGGCGGACAGTGTTATCGCCAAAATATATCATCTGTCAAGAGAAAAGAGTCAACAGCTTTTTGCAGAGAAAAAGATTTATGTGGATGGCAGACTGTGTGAGAATTTGAGCAGGGCTTTAAAATCGGGTGAATTAGTAACTGTACGGGGCTTTGGAAGGTTTGTTTATCGTGGGCTTAAGTACGAGACGAAGAAGGGTAAGCTTTGTGTTGTGGCGGAAGTGTATAGATAGGAACAGGTAGTGTATGAAAAAGAGAATTATTACAGTAAGTTTAATTGTTATTTCTTTGATGGCGCTATTCCTGATTGGTGTAGGTTTATTTAAAAACAGGCAAGAAAATTTAACGTTTAAACATCAGGTTTCTTAGAGGGAAACTTTTGCAGATGGAGCGATTGAAGTGGCTGTTTGGACAGAAAAGCAAGCCTGTGGCTTATATAACATGGATGATTTTTGTAATGATATTATCGGATAGTGTGGTTAAACGGAGGTACATATGGAAATTTTTGGTGTAATAGCACTGTTTATAGCTCTTTTTTATTCTCCGGCTACGGAGAAGGTAAAGCGTCTGGAAATAAAATTAAAGCAAATTGAACGAAAGCAGAAGGGAGAAAGTATTATGTCTAAATTAATTAGCGAACTGGCAGGCAAAGAGTGCAAAATCAAATGTGAAGAGGCATTAAGCCTGGTGGGAAATGAAGAAATGGTGTGTAGTGTTCTTGATACAGATGATGAATGGATAAAGGTGCAAGTTGTTAATAAAAAGAAAAATCAGATTACAAAGCTTATTAGAATTGAAAATATTGAAGAGATAGAGATTTTGGAGGAGGAATAGTTTTGCTCATCCATGGCTCTCGCCATATAGTAAAAAATAAACAGCCTTCTGAAAGCAAACTTTCTCAGGCTGTTTGATTTTTTCTGCAAGTATCCAAACTTCTAGAAATCGTGTCTGTCAAATTTTTCTTCACAATATATACATCTGTACACTTCCTTTTCAGGGTCGGACAGTTTGAAAATGTGAGGAAGTTCCTGCTCGATGGAGGTGATGCATCTGGGGTTTTTGCAACGGATGACATTCTTTATCTCATTGGGAAGGGATAAATCCATCTTGCGGACGATTTCTCCGTCTTTAATTACATTTACGGTGATGTTGTGGTCAATAAAACCTAAGATATCAAGGTCGAGGGCGGTTATGTCACACTCTACTTTTAATATATCTTTTTTTCCTAATTTGGCACTTTTTGCATTTTTTATGATTGCAACGGTGCAGTCTAATTTATCTAATTCCAAATGGTGATAGATTGATAAGCTTTTGCCTACTTCGATGTGGTCGAGTACGAAGCCTTCATCAATTTTTCCAACGTTAAGCATAGATTTTCCTCCTTTTTATACTTCAATACCAAGCAATGTGAGAATCAGTGCCATTCTAACATAGACACCGTATTGTACCTGTTTGAAATAAACGGCTCTGGGATCGTTATCTACTTCCACGGAAATTTCATTTACGCGGGGAAGCGGATGAAGTACCAGCATGTCCGGTTTGGCAAGTGCCATTTTGTCCATATTTAAAATATAGAAATCTTTTAAGCGTACATAATCTTCCTCGTTGAAGAAGCGTTCTCTCTGGACGCGGGTCATGTAGAGCATATCAAGCTTGGGCATGACTTCTTCAAGGCGGATTACTTCTTCGTATTCAATACCTTTTTCCGTAAGCATCTCGGTAATGTAGTCAGGAACGCGGAGTTCTTCCGGTGAGATGAATACAAATTTGATGTTATCGTAACGTACCAGCGCGTCAATAAGTGAGTGTACGGTGCGGCCGAATTTTAAGTCACCGCAAAGACCAATGGTAAAGTTGTTAAGTCGTCCTTTTAATGAACGGATGGTTAAAAGGTCTGTTAAGGTCTGGGTAGGATGCTGATGTCCACCGTCACCTGCATTGATTACAGGGATTTCTGAACGTGATGCGGCTACCATGGGGGCGCCTTCTTTAGGATGGCGCATTGCGCAAATATCGGCAAAGCATGAAACCGTGCGTATTGTATCGGCCACGCTTTCGCCTTTTGCGGCGGAAGATGAGCCGGCATCTGAAAAACCAAGAACCTGTCCGCCAAGACTTAACATGGCTGACTCGAAACTCAGTCTGGTACGGGTACTGGGTTCGTAAAAGCAGGTCGCCAGTATTTTGCCGTCGCAGGCATGAGCGTATTTGGAAAGATTGTGCTCAATGTCGTTTGCAAGGTCAAAGAGTGTGTCAAGCTCTTTGGTGGAAAAGTCAAGTGGACTCATTAAATGTCGCATGATTGTTCTCCTTTTCTGGTAAAAGTCTGGTTAATATCCGAAAAAAATCGAAGAGTGGTGCTCTTCGATTATATTCATGGGCAAATGCCCTTATTTATAAGATAATAGGTCTGAAACCGGTTTGCGTCTGGGAGCAACCGGCTCTTCTTGGGGGTATCCTACAGGAATAAGTGCAACTAATTCTCTGTCTTCGGGAATTTCTAATAAATCGACGATTTTGTCCTCGTCGAAGATTCCCATAATAACTGTTCCAAGTCCCTTTTCGTATGCGGCGAGACAAAATGCTTCACTGGCAACGCCTGCATCAAACATCTGCCAGGTGTCGCCTCTGCGAGTAGTGAAAGAACCATCTCTCTCATAACCGCATCTGCCTTTGATAATAGTAACTGCAATAAGCATGGGTGCGTTTTGAATAATAGCACCGTTATTAGGAAAGGTAGAAGTGCACTCTGCGCCGATACGGTTCTTAAGTTCCCCTTCAACTGCAATGTAGCGTACGGTCTGGGTATGCTTCCAACTGGGAGCATAAGAAGCGGTCTCAATAACTTCTTCAAGAATGGAATGTTCAATAGTTTGGTCGGTAAATTTACGTATACTTCTGCGTCCTCTGATACATTCAACTGCGTTCATGCAATCTTCCTCCTTGTTTTGTTAAATCTTATTGGATGTATTTTACCACAAAAATATACATGGTTCAATGAATTTTGAGTGAAATCTGATGGAAAATGTGCGGTTGTTTTTTTATACTTCATATATTATAATAATTCTAAAGAAGCAGACTGATTTAGAGTGTAATTTAATTGTTATAATTTTTAATTGAAAGGGAAGAAGGTATTAATATGGAGGCTAATAAGGATTTTGGAAAAGTTGAATTCAGACAGAGAAAAAGGTGGGTATTTTTCGGTTTGCCTTTTACATTTACGGTTTACACCGTTAAAGAAGATATGCTGACTATTGAACGGGGTTTTTTTAATAAAAAAGAGAATGACTGTTATATGTACAAAGTGCAGGATGTTGAGCATAAAGCTACTTTTTTTGAAAGGCTTTTCAGATTGGGAACAGTGGTTTGTTACACCGGAGATACCACACATCCTCAGTTGTTATTAGAACACATACGTATGTCAAAGGCGATTAAGAATTTTATTCTTGAGGCATCCGAAACTGCCAGAATACGCAGACGTACGGTTAATATGCTGGATATTGGCGGCGGCAGTATGAGTGATGTGGATGAGATAGATGTAATTAACTAGGAGCATACAGCAGGGAAAGGACAAAGGTCCTATTCCTGCTGTTTTTAGGAATCGTTTTCTTTAATAAGCCGTTCAAAGAGCAGACCGGCAAGGAACCAGTTGGGAGTATAGTCAAGACGGATAAGACCGTTAATGTTCCATTTTGCTTTGGAATAATCCCAGGGGCATAAGCCTTTTTTTCTAAGGAGACTTCCGGTTAAATATTCCCCGATGAAAATCAGTCCGGCATAGGTGAAGCCCCTGACGAATATGGATTTGCCTTTGAGGATATGGCAGATTGGTGCCAAAAAGGATGCCATGCCGTATATGGGGAACATCCAGATGGATGTGTTGCCTTTAAGGGTGAATTGCCGTTTTCTGAAAGAATCAAGGGCAGTAAAGGTGATTTCCATGCACCAGCCGAGAATTCCGCAGTGAATAAAATTGTGAATGAGTTTTTTCATGGGTTGCTCCTTAAAATAGAATGGTTATAGTGTTTACCGGTTTTGAAAAAATATACATAATGGTACAGAGGTGACAAGAAATGAAGTACGCACAGGCGTTGGAATATCTTGAAAAAGTAAAGAAATATGGTGTTGTGTTGGGGCTTGAGACAACCATGGAACTTTGCAGACGTCTGGGGAATCCCCAGGACGATTTAAAATTTATTCACATTGCAGGAACTAATGGAAAAGGCTCAATTCTGGCATATGTGTCTACCGTACTTAAGGAAGCCGGATATAAAACGGGGCGATATGATGTATCGCCACGTATGCGTGATTATAGAGAAATGATTCAGGTAAACGGTCGTATGATTACTAAGAAGGCGGTAGGTGAGCTTACGGAATTAGTAAGGGCGGCGGCAGATTCTATGGTAGAGGATGGTTTTTCGCATCCTACCGTAGTTGAAATGGAAACAGCCATGGGATTTTTGTATTTTAAGCAGATGGGCTGTCAGATTGTTGTGCTGGAAACAGGACTTGGCGGATTGCTTGATGCAACCAATGTAGTTAAGAACACTCTTGTAGCAGCATTTGCGTCAATCAGCATGGACCACATGGATTTTCTTGGCAAGACACTTGAATCAATCGCTAAGCAGAAGGCAGGCATTATTAAACCGGGATGTAAGGTGGTTACAGGTTGTCAGGATGCTGCGGTAATGGCTGTATTGAGTGAGAATACAAAATATAACAAGTGCGATTTTATTATTGCAGACGCGGAAAAGGCCACAAAAGTAAAGTATGGAGTTGCAAAGCAGCAGTTTGACTATGGTGAATTGAAAAATGTGGAAATTACTCTCGCGGGGCAGTGTCAGATTGCTAATTGCATAACTGCTATTGAAGTGATAAAGGCATTAGAACCTTTTGGATTTCCTGTGTCTGAAAAGGCATTGCGGACAGGACTTAAAGAAACACGGTGGGACGGAAGATTTACCGTACTGCAAAAACACCCGTTATTTATTGTGGACGGTGCCCATAACCGGGATGCTGCAAAAAAATTGGCGGATTCTTTAAGGTTTTATTTTACAAACAAGCGAATCATTTATATAATGGGTGTATTAAGAGATAAAGAATATGATAAAGTTATAGAGGAGACTTTTTCTTTAGCGGATCAGATTATTACATTGACACCGCCCGATAATCCAAGAGCTTTACCTGCTTATGAACTGGCAGTTGCGGTTAAGGATTTTCACCCTAATGTGACTTGTGTGGACAGTGTGGAGGAAGCAGTGGAAATTGCCGGACTTCTGGCAGGTAAGGATGATGTGATAGTGGCATTTGGCTCATTAACATATCTGGGAAGAGTGATGGATATAGTGGAAAAGAAAAAAGGTGCAAAAAATGGTAGATAAGGCAAAAATAGAAGCAGCGGTAAGATTATTGCTGGAAGGACTTGGCGAGGATGTGAACCGGGAAGGTTTAAAGGACACACCGGACAGAATTGCCAGAATGTATGAAGAAATATATGCGGGAATGGATGAGGATGCAAAGGTACATCTTAGTAAGACATTTTCCGTTGATAATAATGAAATGGTAATTGTGAAGGATATTGTTTTTTATTCTACCTGCGAGCATCATATGATGCCTTTTTACGGAAAGGCCCATGTGGCGTACATTCCTGACGGAAAGGTGGTAGGTATTAGCAAGCTTGCAAGAACTGTAGAGGTTTTTGCCAAGAGACTTCAGATTCAGGAGCAGATGACCGGGCAGGTTGCGGATGCTATTATGGAGCATCTTGTGCCTCAGGGTGTTATGGTAGTGGTGGAAGCGGAGCATATGTGTATGACCATGCGCGGTGTTAAGAAGCCCGGAAGCAAGACCGTTACCATGGCTACAAGGGGTGTTTTTGCAGAGAATGAAGCTTTGCAGAACAGATTTTTCCAGATGCTTCACGTATAGGAGGAAATGTATGGAGAGAATCAATCGTATTTTAGCCAATGATTTATTCAAATGTTACGTTTCAGAGAATGCAAAGGAAGAAAAATACCGCCAGTTTTGCAGGCATGATTTAGGACATGCCATGGATGTTGCGCGTATTGCGTGGATATTGAACTTAGAAGAAGAAGCAGGGTTGTCCAAGGACTTGGTTTATGGGGCAGCGCTGCTTCATGATATTGGCAGGTATTTACAGTATCGTGATGGGACACCACACGAACAGGCAAGTGCCACTTTGGCAGAGGATATATTAGAAGAATGTGGGTATGATTCTTCGGAGAGTAAAGAGATTTTAAATGCAATTATTTCCCACAGGGATAGTAAGATGCTTAAGAAAAAAGACCTGGCAGGCGTAATATACCGTGCGGATAAATTAAGCCGCCCCTGCTTTGCCTGTAAAATGGAAAAGGAATGTAATTGGAAGCAGGATAAGAAAAATATGGTGATGACTTTATGATAATTGGTAACAGAGAATTTAAAAACAGCGGTAAAACATATTGCATGGGGATTCTGAATGTGACTCCGGATTCCTTTTCCGATGGTGGTAAATTTGTGAAGCAAGATGACATACTGGCGCGAGTGGAACAGATGCTTGAAGAAGGAATGGATATATTGGATATCGGCGGGGAATCCACAAGACCGGGGCATAAAAAGATTACAGCAGAAGAGGAAATTGAAAGGATATCACCCGTTATAGAATTAATTAAATCAAGATTTAATACCGCGATTTCCTTGGACACTTACAAGTCAGAGGTGGCAAAAGCAGGGATTAAAGCCGGTGCAGATATGATTAATGATATTTGGGGACTTAAATATGATGAACGTATGGCGAAGGTTATTGCGGAAAGTGGAGTATGCTGTTGTCTGATGCATAACCGTGAGACCTCAGAATACGTGGATTTTATGCAGGATGTGGCAGCCGATATTGCAAAGAGCGTTCATATCGCAAATCAGGCAGGAATTTCCGATGATAAAATTATTCTTGATCCCGGAGTTGGATTTGGAAAGAACTATGAACAAAATCTTGAGATTATGAATTGTATGGATGAATTGCATATGTTTGGTTATCCTATTTTACTTGGGGCAAGCAGAAAATCGGTAATCGGATTAACCTTGGATTTGCCTGTTGAGGAACGTATAGAGGGGACTATAGCCACCAGTGTAATGGCGGTGATGAAGGGATGTTCCTTTGTACGTGTACATGACATAAAAGAGAATGTCAGGGCAATTAAGATGGCAGAAGCAATTTTGAATTCAGGAAGAATATAAAAACTAAAAGGAGGGGTCTGCTATGGATGAAATAAGAATTGAGAACCTGAAGGTATTCGCCAATCATGGAGTTTTTAAGGAAGAACAGGAAAACGGGCAGGACTTTTTTATAAATGCGGTATTATTTACCGATACACGCAAGGCCGGGGTTACGGATGACTTGGATAACTCTACCAATTACGGAGATGTATGCCATTTCATAAACAGGTTTGTAAGTGAAAATGTATACAAATTAATTGAAACTGTGGCAGAGAATCTGACGAGGGAAATTTTAATGCATTTTCCTCTTGTTAAGGCTGTTGATTTGGAGGTGCGCAAGCCTAATGCACCGATTGATTTACCCTTTGAATCAGTGTCAGTGAAGATTCATAGGGAATGGCATCGTGTTTACGTGGCATTTGGTTCCAACATGGGAGATAAGGAGGAGCATATACACAGAGGGCTTACTCTGCTTAATACCTATGAAGGCGTTTTGGTGGAAAAAGAATCTGAACTTATTCATACTTCACCATACGGAGGCGTTGAACAGGAGGAGTTTTTAAATGGAGTAGCGTCTGTTAAAACGTATCTGTCACCCTGGGAGCTCCTTGATGTGCTTCATGAAGTGGAGGCTTCAGAGAATAGAGAACGAACCTTGCGCTGGGGACCGAGAACCTTGGATTTAGATATTATTTTTTATGATAATTTGGTGATGGACGAAGAAGAACTTTGTATTCCTCATATTGATATGCAAAATAGGGAATTTGTATTAAAACCCATGATGGATTTGGCACCTTGCAAAAGGCATCCGGTGTTTGGAAAAACTGTGCAGGAGATGTTGACGGAGCTTAGAAGCAGAGGATAAGATTTATATTGAATTAAAAAATAGCCCTATGTAGGCATTGATTGCTATAATTGAAATGCTTACATGGGCTAATTTTAATTTAATTCGAAAATTTCTTTGTTAAATAATTGGTTGAAATATACCCCCGTGGGGTATATAATATGTAGACATAGAAAGAAAATTTTTACCATGATTGCGAGGAGGTTTCTGATGGGTCAGGAATGTTACTGTCACAAGACAAAAGAGCGTTCGGAAAAAGAACATAAGGATTTGATTAACAGACTGAACAGAATCGAAGGACAGATTCGTGGAATTAAGCGGATGGTGGATAATGATGTATATTGTCCTGATATTCTGGTGCAGGTGGCGGCAGTAAATGCAGCATTAAATAGTTTTAATAAGGTGCTTCTTGGCAATCATATTAAGACCTGTGTAACCCGTGATATTAAGGCGGGCAAAGATGAAACGGTGGATGAGTTGCTTGTGACTTTACAGAAGCTGATGAAATAGAGGAGAAGATTATGGAACAATACAATGTGACAGGCATGAGCTGTGCTGCCTGTAGTACTCGTGTGGAAAAGGCTGTAAAAAGTGTGCCGGGAGTGATTTCATGCTCTGTTAGTTTGCTTACTAATTCCATGGGTGTTGAAGGAACTGCCACATCTGAGATGATTGTGAAAGCAGTACAGGATGCAGGATACGGTGCAACACTGAAAAATGGCACAAAAAGTATGTATTCAAAGTCTGATACTGAAGAAATGTTAAAAGACCGTGAAACACCATTGCTTAAGAAGAGATTGCTTGCATCCATAGTTTTTTTGGCTGTTCTGATGTACTTTTCCATGGGATATGGGATGTGGAACTGGCCTTTGCCTGATTTTTTTTCTAAGAATCATGTGGCAATGGGACTGCTTCAATTAATTTTAACTATTGTGATTATGGTGATTAATCAGAAATTCTTTATAAGTGGATTTAAGAGCCTGATGCACCGGGCACCGAATATGGACACTTTGGTGGCATTAGGTGCAGGCGCAGCATTTGTATATAGCACATATGCACTGTTTGCCATGACAGACGCCCAGGTTCGCGGTGACATGGAAGCTGCTATGAGTTATATGCATGAGTTTTATTTTGAGTCGGCAGCCATGATTCTTACGCTTATAACAGTCGGTAAGGTACTTGAAGCACGCTCCAAGGGAAAAACCACAGATGCGTTGAAAAAACTTATGAAGCTGACACCAAAAACAGCTGTTATTTTAAGGGACGGCATAGAAACAGAGGTGCCTGCATCGGAAGTTAGGAAGGGAGATATATTTCTGGTACGTCCGGGAGAGAGCATTCCTGTTGACGGTATTGTGCTTTATGGTAACAGTGCCGTGAATGAATCAGCGTTAACCGGAGAAAGTATTCCGGTGGATAAAGCAGAAGGCGACACCGTATCGGCAGCAACCATTAATCAATCAGGATTCTTAAAATGTGAGGCCTCCCGTGTTGGCGAAGATACCACTCTTTCACAGATTATTCAAATGGTAAGCGATGCGGCGGCAACAAAAGCTCCTATTGCAAAAGTGGCAGATAAGGTATCGGGTGTTTTTGTCCCGACTGTGATTGCACTGGCGATTATTGCAGCTGCGGCATGGCTGATTGCAGGCGAAAACGTTGGATTTGCCCTGGCAAGAGGAATTTCTGTACTGGTAATAAGTTGTCCATGTGCCCTTGGTCTGGCAACACCGGTTGCAATTATGGTTGGAAGCGGTATGGGGGCAAGGAACGGAATTATGTTTAAAACAGCAAGTTCCTTGGAAGAAACAGGCAGAGTGAGTACAGTAGTGCTTGATAAAACCGGTACTATTACAAAAGGAGAACCAAAGGTAACGGATGTTATTTTTACCCCGGAAATGTCCGAACAGGCATTGTTAAGCCTTGCTTATTCACTGGAGAAGAAAAGTGAACATCCATTAGCAAAAGCTATTGTATCACTTGCGGAGGAACGGAATATTCAGTTAAGGGAAGTAACTGATTTTAAAGCACTTCCCGGTAACGGATTGAATGCAAATTGTGAGGGAAGTAAATTTATTGGCGGTAGTTACAAATATATTAGTTCACGTGTAACGATTTCTGATAAATGGAAAAAGAAAGCAGATGATTTGGCAGAAGAAGGAAAGACACCGATCTTTTTTGCTGAGGATGATATATTTGCCGGTATAATTGCAGTAGCGGATGCTTTGAAAGAAGACAGTATGCAGGCTGTGAGTGAACTGAAAAATATGGGTATTCATGTTGTTATGTTAACTGGTGACAATGAGCGCACTGCTAAAGCAATCGGCAATCTTGCAGGTGTGGATGAGATTATTGCAGGAGTTCTTCCGGATGGAAAAGAAGCTGTAATACGCAGGCTACAACAAAATGGCAAGGTTGCTATGGTAGGAGACGGAATTAACGATGCACCGGCATTGGCCCGTGCGGATATAGGGATTGCAATCGGCGCAGGCACTGATATTGCAATTGACGCGGCAGATGTAGTTTTGATGAAAAGCAGTCTCACTGATGTTCCGGCAGCAATAAGGTTAAGCCGTGCAACTCTTAAAAATATTTATCAGAATCTATTTTGGGCATTCTTTTATAATGTTATAGGAATTCCGCTTGCAGCAGGAGTGTGGATTCCAATTTTTCACTGGCAGTTAAATCCTATGTTTGGAGCAACTGCAATGAGTTTATCAAGTTTTTGTGTGGTGACCAATGCATTGAGATTGAATCTTTTTAAAATGTATGATAGTAGTAAAGACAAGAAAATAAAAGAATCAAAAAAGAAAAATGTGGAGGAAAAAGCAATGGAAAAAACTTTAAAAATTGAAGGTATGATGTGTGGACACTGTGAGGCATCCGTAAAGAAAGCGTTAGAAGCACTGGATGGTGTAACAGAGGCAGTGGTAAGCAAGGATAGCGGAACTGCCGTGGTAATCATGGAGAAAGAGGTTGTTGATGAAGTGCTGAAAGCGACCGTGGAAGAGAAGGATTTCACTGTAATCGGTATTGAGTAATTGGGGGAATAAATTCTATTTTCCAGTTCATTCGATTTCAACATCCTCCGTTTCTATAAGTTCTTTTTCTTCGATATTCAGCTCTTTTAGTGCGGTTTCGAAGGTGATACGCTCTTTGTTTTTCCATCTGCGTTGCCACCGAAACTTCACAAGACTTCATGGCTTCGATAGTTCGCTCAAATAATACATCTTACTCCCAGCCAAGCATTTCAGCACCTTGACGAATGATGTCGCGTGAGCACCCGGCAGCGAATTTTTTATCTTTAAATTTCTTTTTTAAACTGGAAACTTCCATGTCCATAACGCTTTTTGACGGGCGCATTTTTGCAGCGGCTCCGATGAGCCCGGTTAATTCATCGGTTGCAAAAAGCACTTTTTCCATTTCGTGAGTGGGCTCTATATCACAATCGAACTAATAACGAATTTGTTTGAAGTTGTACTAAAACGATATGAAATTATGAGGGATTGGATAGGCTTGTCCAAATAAGTGGATGAGCCTATTTTTCTGCATGAAGATATATAATAGTAAATATTTTATTTAAGATTTTATGAACTCTATTTTCAAACACGCTTTAGCGTGCTAAACTTAAAATAGCAAAGAAAGAGTTAGAAAAACTTGAATTTGACAAAGGAGTGTGATTGTATGAAGAAGATGCTACATTCATTTACCTTTTGGTTTGTATTAGCGAGTGTAATTATAGTTATTTTTAACCTGCTAAAACCGAATGCTATGAATCTTATAATGATTGGACTTAATCCTGTATTGAATATGTTAAGTAGTTCAAAACTATGCTCAGTAATCGCAGATGTGCCTTATTTGTGGCATATTTTGAGCATTGTAACTATGGCAGGATATGGAATACTAATTGATTTAGTTAGAACTGCATTAAGAAAAAAGTAAGCCAATTCCAATTTGTCGAACAGAAATAAAATTGAATAATGATTTTAAAAGGCTACCCAGTCAAAAAAGATTGGATAGCCTTTCATTATGCTTTCAACCAAAACTCAATTTTAGTCTGGGAGGATAGCTAGGTGCAGTAAGGTTCAGTAGCCCAGCAAATTGCTCAAATCGCCCAAACAGTTAGCGAAAGTATAAATATTCATTAAATTCTCTGATAATATCATTAGACACACTTTTCAGAAAAGGGAGTTTTTTAATAGGCTTAATGCTTGTTCTCTTGTGAGTTGTGTGGTCATAACATCCTCCCAATAAATTTTTTTTGTGGAAAATTATAGCAAATTAGAAATAATAGGGCAAGATATTTAGATTTCCCATAAAAATACGAATGTTAAACGTATCATAGATAGTGGTAATAAATTCGGTTGATATATAGGAGGTAAAGGATGAGTAGAAAGAAGAAAAGTTTGTTTGGAATAAGAGTAACCTCGGTAATATCATTATTAACAACAGCCCTTTTATGTGGTTGCACAGCACCTGAAAACAAGCAGGAAATAGTGCCGGAAGACTTAATTATCAGTGAAGCACTGGTGGATGATAATATGGCCGATAGCAGTGTAGGGGATTTACTTCCGTCAACCTATTCTGAGTCGGACTTCGACACATCCGACAGTATTATTTTTAAGACGGAGCATCCTGTGATTAGTAAGGAAATGGAAGAGATTTCTTACACTATTGAAAATTTTACTGATGAAGAACTTGAATACGGTGAAGAATATGTGCTGGAAATAAAAAGCGGTGAACAGTGGTACCAGGTCCCTTTTCCCGAAAACTATGGATTTAATGCAATTGCCTATATATTACCGGGTAAGGCCATAAACGGCGGTATATTAAACCTTTCGTGGATGGATTTTGAATATGTGGATGGTGAATACCGGATTATTAAAAAGATAGGAGAATGTCTTGTAAAAGCTGAGTTTTCCATGGGTGATTCACCAATCACCCCTCAAACTCCTTTCGGGTATGGTAAACTTGAAGATTTACCTCTCGAATATGGTTTTGATGAAGCCATTGAAGATGGTGTTGTGGTGCTGGGATACGAAGAAACTTATAATGCCGGGCGGCTAAAGGATTTTGCGGTAAACTCAAAGCTGGGGATTCCTTCCATGGTGCGCATCGGATTTTCCACAATAGAAGGTGATGCTATTTTCTATGATTGCATATTAAATGTTACAAGTGATGGCAGGGAGTGGTACACCTTATATCACGATAGCCGCAGGGATGAGTTTGCGGCAGAAGAAAACTGTATTATTACAAAAGCAAATTACAGTTATATTGTTACTGACGGAGAAAATATTTATTTCAGCGATTGTGCGGAATATAGTGACAGCGAGATTTTTAACGAAGCATCAAGAATTATTTATGTGCCGGATAAATATCGTGAAACAGAAGAGTATGCACAAATTATAACTATAATAGAAGACATTACCTCATCCCGTCTGGCAGGCAATTGGAACAGATATAAAAGCTTTAGTCCTGAAGGAACATATTATGTGAGTCTTAATGAGGAGCAGATAAAAAGTGCTGACCTTACTTTCGGATTTGGTGCAAAGGGTTATGGAATAAGTGACCTGGGGTTTGCTGTATTACCGGATGGTAATGTAAGTTTAACAGGATTTTATAAGGTGCAGTGGCTGGATGATGAAACTGCTCAGTTTATATACAAAACCGATACAGAAGACTTATTCTGTTTTGTGGAATTTTATCCGAAGGAAGCCTTGGAGAAAAACGATTCAGATGCAATAGGGCAAATAAGATATGGAGTTTTGGATGCAGAACTTATGATATGCAGATAAAAAAGAGGATGCGAGATGCATCCTCTTTTAAATTCAAAATATTTACGCGTTTTTCTCTTCCTTTTTAGGAGATCTTACAAGGAATAAGCTGATAAGTAATGCAACGATGTAAAGTGCAATGGTTGCGTATAAAACATACTGATATCCTGTAGGATTTACGGTAATCATTTCAACGGTACCGTCAGCAAGTGTATGTGCCATTTCAACTTCTTCACCAAAAGTCTTAACAATCCATGCAGCCATCTGGTTACCGGTAAGACCTGCAAACGCCCAAGCTGAAAGAGTGATTCCGTGAAGAGCACTGATACTGTGCATTCCGTAATGATCGGAAAGAAGCGTGGGTACATTGGAGAAACCTCCGCCGTAGCCTGCATTTACGATAAAGATTAATGCTAATACTAAAATTACCAATAAAGTATTGCCTTCGCCATTCTTAATACCGCCTGTAAGAAGAACAATTCCGGTAAATACAATTGAAAGAATGAAAATTAATTTGTAAATTGTATTTCTGTCTTTCATTGTATCAGCCCATGCAGAAAGACCAAGACGTCCTCCGGCATTGAAGATTGCGGATACAGTAGAAATAATTCCTACGGCACTTGCAAGACCTAAACATTTTACAATCATTTTCTCCTGAGAGATAAGTGCAAGACCACATGTGATATTTATGTAGAACATTAACCAGATACCGATGTAGTTGGCAATGGGTCTTGTTTTGATTGTTGCAAGAATTCCCTGGCCTTTTTCTTTTGTCTGAGGCTCATGCCAGTCAGCAGGTTTTGCAAGGAGAAGGTGTCCTACGAACATCATTACGAAGTAAACAGCTGCTAAGATGTAGAACATCTTGAAAATACCACCTTCACCAAGGTTTGCAAGCATGGACTGCATGATGGGGCTGGCAATAGCTTTTGCTGCACCAAAGCCTGCAACTGCAAGTCCGGTAGCAAGACCTTTACGATCCTGGAACCAAAGCATAAGAGTTTTAACAGGGGAAAGGTAACCTGTACCAAGACCGATACCCATTATAAAACCATAGCAAATGTAAATACCGATTAAGGCAACAAGACTTCCGGGGTTTTTGCCACCGTAATAAATAAAGAAACCTGTACCTGCCATACCTAAGGAGAAGCAGATGGTTGCAATCAGTGAAGATTTGTGAATATCTTTTTCTACGATGTTACCAAGGAATGCAGCACTCATACCTAAGAAGAAAATTGCAAAACTGAATGCCCATTCGGTTGCACCTTTAGAAAAACCAATGTAGTCAGCGATTTCCTGGCTGAAAATTGACCAGCAGTAAACGGTACCGATACTGCAGTGTAAAAGAAGAGCAGGAATAGCTGCACGCACCCATTTGTTTGAAGCTAATTTTTTCATGTTTTCTCTCACTTTCTTTGTCTGTGTATTTTGTTTTAATTTAAAATCCAAAGTATATTATAGAACAAAAATTAGAAATTTCAAGGATATATTTGCTAAATAGTGGTTTATTTTATAATAAAATCATATTCTGCCATAATTTCCGCAGGTACAGTACCCTTTGAACTCTTAAGTTTCTGAATTACAAGTTCAATATGATGCGCCTTTTGGGCATTGCGGATTTTGTATCGTTCGAGAATATCCTTGTATATGGGGTTGGTTCCAAGGTTATCTCTTATGGATTTGGGGAAAGGGCAGTATGTAAACAGCACGTTACGTGCAATTTTATTAAGTCTTGGTGAGCCTGCCGATTCATATAAAATCCATGTGATATAGTCTTGGACAAACATTTCCTTGTAACTGTTTTTGGTTTTTGCAAGACTGTTCTTTACTTTTTCCTTTGCTTCCGGAGAAAGCTCGGAATTCTTGCGGTAAAACTGTATGTAATCAAAATATTCGCTTGTTAAAGATAATTCCGTCAAATCATTCCAACGGGCACCTTGGACACGCTTGCACATTTCCCAACGGTATTCACCGGATAAGCGGACGATGGTGTTGATGATATCCTCCAAATGCAATATTGAAATCATCATACGCGAGGACGTTGTGCGTCGTCTGTTCTCGATTTCCTGCCACATTGCACCCCTTGTTCCCATGTTGGGCATAAGGATAAAGTCAGGAAGGGCTTCAACGTGAATGAATTCTTTGCTGACCCCGGCTTCAGGATTTGAGAAAATGGTTTCACGGTAAAAAGCGCTGAAGTCTGCCACACACACTTTTTGGATACCGGTATCAAGCTTTGTCCTGGTAACAAGGGCGTTGGGAATCTCACGGAGCACATTATGGTCGGAAAAAACAGGACAGTATGTGCTTATACGGCCGTAGGTCATTTTGTTGACCTGAGGGAACATGGAATTTAATTCATATTTAACCTTTTCCAGGGTATTACTCAATAATTCTTTTTCCTGTGCTGCGGAAATATCCCCTTTTATCTTCATACGATGGACAGCATCGATGTATTCTTCGTCAAATTCATTACGGGAAGGCTCTTTTTGTCCGTCATAAATTGCCTTAAGCCAGTAGAAAAACGGATAAACATGGCTGTCGGGCTCAGGGCATTGGTAAGATGCCGCAATATTATATAGAAGTAATGCATTATCCATACCGGCAATATTTTCATCCATATATCCGAAGAATAAGAACATTTTAACGATTATAGGGATATTATTATCCTTGAGCGCTTTAAGTGCAATTGATTTATATAATGACAGGAATTTCTCTGTTATTCTCTTATATAAAACTCTGGGACCTTCATCAATGGAAGCTCTGTCGGAAAGTTTGGCATACTGCTCCAGTAACTGACGTATGGCTTCCTTCTCATCCACATCCAGCTCGGAGTAACTAAGAATCTGTTCAAGAGAAGCAGATAAATCAGCAAAGGACACTCCTTCATCGGATGATGTATCTGAATTAAGTGCATCCGTAAGACGTTTTTCCTGGGCGTCATATAAGGATTGGCGCTGTGAAAGAAGACCGGCATCGGCAACTCCCAGCATTTCCAGATTAGAAAGCATAAAACGTATCTCGGAAAGCAGAGGCATTGCATCCTCGCAGTCTGCACGGAAGCGCGATAAAAGAGACAGATTCAGTGAAAGTAAATCCGTTGCGGTTTCATTAAGGTATAACTCGTTAGCAGTTGACTGATAAACTGACAATGCCTCTATTTCAGGAATAAGTTGTTCCACATCAAGGCTGCAGTGGGCGAGAAAACCGATTAGCAACCCGGAATCAAACGGTTTGGCATCTGCTCCCTGTGACAGTAGCATACCTGCCTGTTCATAGTATGAAGATAAATATGAGCATGAAGACTTGTCCGGCAATTTGATTTTGTCAAAACCGGGAAGAACTTGTGCAGGGAACTGATATTTTTGACACAATACTATGTATTGCTTGTAATCACTTATTAATGTTTCGCTTAATGTACGGCATTCATAATTCAGTGTCTCATATTGGCGGTAGAGTGCTGACATCTGATTAATCGCAGAAGAACAAAGTCTTACGCTGTTTTGCCTGTTCTGGTCAAAGAAATCCTTAAGTACATCCGGAGATGAAACGGACATGGTACTTAAAGTAACAGTATCCGTTGCCTGATAAGTAAAAACAGGATTTTTGCAGAAAAGTTCAATGATGCCGATAGTATCACCCTCAGCCAATGAAAATGAGCCGCCCTTATAGGTAGCGGTAACCGTGCCGCCTGATATGTAATATAGGGTTTTTGTATCTGAATTAAACGCCTGCCCCTTCTTTAGTGCAACCTGTGCCATAACAATACTCCCATTAGAAAATGCTTATTTTAGCTGATAATTTCATTATACAAAGAAAGAAAAATAAATTCAATGTATAGTGTGGTTATTTTTGTCAGAAATTTTCAGGAATTTTAACAAGTCTTACTGTACTTTTTGAAAAAATATGTTAAAATAAATGTATATGCACGTCGAAAACTGTAAGAAATTATCCTTAGGTCAGGAGGGGTTAAAGATGTTAGCAGAGAATTTACCAAGAAGAGAGATTGTAGAAAAGTATACAGGGAGAATTGAACCGTTTTTTACATATATCCCATGGCTTGAGAAAGTGTCCGGGGCTAAGTGTAATTCCATATTTGCCGATCAGGGAATTGGCGAATCGTCAATGTCGTTTCCGGTATATGATTCCACGCTTATGAGTTTTGTTAAGCAGATGGCCCGTTCGGAAATGATGAATAAGAACTATGCATATCATTACAGCTGGAACAAGATGACAACTGTGGAAGATGAATTAAGATTCATCGAAAAGGCAGGACTTTATGAGATAGATGTGCTTGAAGCTATTTTGTCAAAATATACCCTGGGTGGTATGACAAAGGGAATGCTTTGGAATCAGGCAATAGAACACAGCATATTCTTGAAGATACTGCTTAAATTTAAAGAAGTATTAGATTATTGGGATAAACCGGAGGCTTAAAAAATTTATGGGTGACAAATCAGAACAGAAAAGAAAATTAATCATAGAAACGGCAAGGAATGTCTTTATCGAAAAAGGTTTTAAGAATGTAACTATGAAGGATATTGTTGAAGCCTGTGATATAAGCCGTGGAGGATTATATTTATATTTTAACAGTACCAAGGAATTATTCCTTGAAGTATTAAAATTAGAAGCTTCCGAAACAGATGATGTTTTTTCAAATAACATTCCTGAGGATGCCACCGCGGCAGATATATTGGCGTTGTTTTTGAAGGAACAGAAGAAAGAACTTCTCCGTAAGAAGAATAATCTTACAATGGCAACATATGAATTCTATTTTTCGGAAGAAGTTTCAAGAAAAGATAATATATTAAAGAAGCAATTTGATTCTGCCGTTAAGATTATTCATAAGCTTATAGAGGCAGGTGTGGATAATGGGGAGTTTTACTGTGAAGACCCGTTGGGAACAGCACGCAATATCATGTTTGTATTGGAAGGCTTGAAGATATCTTCACAAACAATCGGTATATCCCAGGATACAGTGGATAAAGAACTTTATTATATTTTGCAGGGACTTACAAGCGAAGAATAAAGCAAGGTGTCGCCAAAAGGCGACACTTTTTTTATCTTTTTGTGGAAAATGCCATTGAAAAAAAACAAGGATTTTGTATAATAAAAGGTAACATGCGTAAATTATGCGTAATAAAACATTGGAGGAACAACATGGCTGACGTCAAGCGTATCTATGTAGAAAAAAAAGAGCCTTTTGCAGTTAAAGCAAAAGAACTGAAAGAAGAGTTGAAAAATTATCTTGGAATAGAAGGTATCGAGGCAGTAAGAGTACTGATCCGATATGATGTTGAGTGCATTTCCGATGAGATTTTTGAGAAAGCACTTAATACCGTGTTCTCAGAACCGCCTGTAGATATTTATTTCCGTGAGAATATTGAAATTCCCGCAAATGGAAAAGCATTTAGTGTGGAATATCTTCCCGGACAGTTTGACCAGAGAGCGGACTCTGCAGTACAGTGTGTTAAATTTTTAAAAGAGGACGAGGAGCCCATCATTAAGACTGCGGTTACTTATGTAATTATAGGTGCAGTAAGTGATGAAGAATTCGGACGTATAAAGTCTTACTGTATTAACCCTGTGGATTCCAGAGAAACAGATATGGTTAAACCTGAAACTCTTGTTACTGAGTTCGAGGACCCGGCAGATGTTATCAGCTTTGACGGATTTGCAGATATGCCTGAAAGTGAACTTCGTGATTTGTATGATTCATTGTCACTTGCCATGACTTTTAAGGATTTCCTGCATATACAGAATTATTATAAAAATGAAGAACATCGCAATCCTACCATGACGGAGATTCGTGTTCTTGATACATATTGGTCAGACCATTGCCGTCATACAACTTTCTCTACAGAGCTTACAGACGTAGAGTTTGGTGATGGTTATTACAGAACTCCTCTGGAGACAACTTATCAGAGTTATCTTGATACCAGAGAAGAGATTTTTGCAGGACGTGATGACAAATTTGTCTGCCTTATGGATTTGGCACTTATGGCTATGCGTAAGCTCAAAAAAGAAGGCAAACTTCAGGATATGGAAGTATCCGATGAGATTAATGCCTGCTCTGTAATCGTGCCCGTTGAGATGGATTACGGTGATCATGTAGAAACAGAAGAGTGGCTTATTTTCTTCAAGAACGAGACTCACAACCATCCTACCGAAATCGAACCTTTTGGTGGTGCGGCAACCTGTCTTGGCGGTGCTATCCGTGACCCGCTTTCAGGACGTGGCTATGTATATCA
>CAZGSF010000017.1:0-27361 GCA_964528145.1 uncultured Lachnospiraceae bacterium
CGTTTGAGCACATCCTTTTTCCATGGTTTCTTATTATAATCATATTCCGGTATGCCTGCTGCCACAAGTCTGCGCCCACACCAAGCAGTATCATTTATAACAAAATTTGCTTTCTGCCATGGGTACTTACGCCCTGTTGTTTTTTCCCGAACATAAAAAAAGACCACCGTTTCTGTATTCAAATTTATCCTTTCCCGATTGGTACAAATCGGATTACTCTTTGTACAGAATATGTAACGGTGGTTTATTTTATTCAAATATTAATTCGATACCATGAATTAAATCTTCCATGGTCTCCATTGTGTTAATGCGCTGTCTGAACGCAGCCGAATAGGGCATTCCTGCCGTATACCATGCCAGGTGCTTGCGCATCTCACGGACTGCCGTGTATTCGCCCTTATATTTAAGCTGAAGCTCGGCATGGCGTTTTACCAGTTCTGCTTTTTCCTGCTTTGTGGGCTTGTCCATATCGCACCCTGTTTCAAGGTAATGATTAACTTCCCTGAATATCCATGGATTACCTTCGCTTGCCCGGCCTATCATAATACCATCGCATCCGGTTTGTTCTGTCATTGCTTTGGCAGAAGCACCGTCTATAATGTCACCGTTTCCGATAACCGGAATCTTCACTGCATCCTTTACCTGTGCAATAATATCCCAGTCAGCCTTGCCGGAATAGTACTGCTCTCTGGTTCGTCCGTGAACAGCAATTGCCGCAGCACCGCTTTCCTCTGCAATTTTCGCCATTTCCACGGCATTTATATGCGCATCATCAAAACCTTTTCTGATTTTGACGGTAACGGGTTTATTGATGGCTTTCGCTGTGGCTTCTATGATTTGACCTGCCAGCACCGGATTTTTCATAAGTGCCGAGCCCTCGCCGTTGTTAACTACCTTTGGTACGGGACATCCCATATTCAAATCAAGAACCGCAAAGGGACGTTCCTCTATTCTCTTTGCCATTTCGCTGATTATCTTTGGGTCCGAACCGAACAACTGTAATGAAGAAGGCATCTCCTCGGGGTGTATTTCCATAAGAAGCTCTGTATTTTTGTTATTGTAATAAATTGCTTTGGCGCTGACCATTTCCATGCACACCATGGCAGCTCCCATTTCTTTGCAAAGCAGACGAAATGGCAGGTCACATACCCCTGCCATCGGTGCCAGAATTACATTCGATTCCAAAACAACATTTCCGATTATTAATTGTTTCATACCACTGTCCTATTTACGATTTCTTTTATAAATAAAATACAGTCCGTCCAAGGTTAATGAACTGTCATAAATATCTATCATGTCAGTCTCATCGGATATAATCCTGCCAAGACCTCCGGTTGCAACTACTTTCATATCATCAAGCCCTGTTTCTTCTTTAACCTTGCGTATGATATACTCAGTCTGACCTATCTGACCGTACACAAGCCCTGCCTGCATACTTGATATAGTCTCCTGGGCAAGAATTGACTTGGGTTTCATAATCTCTATCTCGGGAAGCTTGGCAGTATCCTCCCAAAGTGCCTTGGCACTGGTGCGTATTCCCGGTGCAGTTATTCCGGCTGCAAAGCTTCCATCAGCAGTAACATAGTCATATGTGGTGGCAGTACCAAAATCAAGCACCAGAATTGGACCGCCATACTTCTCATAAGCCGCCACAGCATCCACTATTCGGTCTGGTCCTATCTCTCTGGGATTCTCCGTAATAATCTTAATCCCGGTCTTAACACCCGGACCCACGATAAGAGGAGTATTGCCCACATAACGTACAATGGCACCTGTCAGGGCATGCATAACATTGGGCACAACACTTGCAATAATAGTGCCCTCTATATCCTTCTTATCTACCTGATTTTTTTCCAGCAAATCACTGATTAAAACGCCGTACTCATCCGATGTGCGGGACATCTTACTCATTATGCGGAAAGTGGTTTTAAGGTTTTCTCCTTCGTACACACCAAATGTAATATTTGTGTTTCCTACGTCAACTACTAAAATCATTTTCTTAAACCTTCTGCCTTTCTAACGTCTGCAAAATTATTCTTCTTCAAGAAGTCCGCTTACATCCTCATGCAATATAAACACTCTGTAATACAAACTTAAGGATTCCAGCAAGTCCTGCCTTTTTCTTCTAATCTCACTTACCAGAAGTCCGCTGCTTACTTCATCATAATAAAAATCATCATCTGCAGCCTGGGTTTCTAACATAAGTGTTCCGTCTTCTTCAAAGCCTATTGTAAGAATTCCTCCCACCTCTTCCGTAAAAAGCACACAGATAATGTGGAGTTCATCCTTGATAGATTCCGGAATTCCATTAAATTTTTCATTAAAATAATATTTCTGCTCATAGGCATTAGCACCGCAAAGCACAATTTTTTCCTGTGACATAAATTATTACCTTTTTCGATTAATTTATTGCATTATTTACCTGTGGCACACTACACATAACCGTAAATGCCCCTAACAGACACCTCGCCTGAGGATATCGCCTGTACACTACCGTCTTTTGTTTCTACAAGCAGTTCGCCGTCATCATTAATGCCAAGCGCCCTCCCCTCGTACTCGCCGCAGGGTTCAAGCACTTTAACAGACTTACCTTTATTCGCCAAATTAGCCTCATAGTAATCCTTAATGAAACGTAAGTCTAATTCCTTGGTAAATATATCATAACTGCTTTCAAAGCAATTTAGAATAGAATTAAGAAGTTCTCTTCCTTCCGGCAGCCTGGCATTTCCATCAATCTGCTCACTTTCAAGCAAAAGGGAAGTTGCCATATCTTTTAGTTCTTCCGGAAATTCTCTGCTGTTTATATTCACGCCCACTCCGATAACAACAGATTGGATCATGTTTTTGTCCATAGTCATCTCCGTAAGAATTCCGCAAACCTTCTTACCATTTATTACAATATCATTGGGCCATTTAATATAAAATTGCAATTCCTTACCCATGGTTTCTTCCATTGCCCGTACTACCGCCGTTGCCATTAAAAGTGTAAGCATGGGGGCTTTATCCGCCGGCATCTGAGGACGAAGCAACATGGTAAAATACAGATTCCCTCCGGGGGAAGACGCCCACTCTCTTCCACGTCTCCCTTTGCCGGCACTCTGGGAATCCGCCACTACCACTGTTCCCTCACAGGCGCCTTCCAGAGCCAGCCGCTTAGCATCTTCATTGGTGGAACCGGTATGTTCATAATGAATTATATTTCGTATCATAAAAATGCCTTATATAAAGATTAAAGTGTTGCCGCCATTACAGCCTTAATGGTATGCATACGGTTCTCAGCTTCCGCAAATACAATTGACTGCTTGGACTCAAATACTTCATCGGTAACCTCAAGTTCGGTAAAGCCGAATTTCTCGCCCATTTCTTTACCAACTTCTGTCTTAAGGTCATGGAAAGCAGGCAGACAGTGCATAAATACAGCCTGTTCTCCGGCATTATCCATAATTTTCTTATTTACCTGGTAAGGATATAATGCTTCAATTCGCTCTTTCCAAACCTCGGTAGGTTCTCCCATGGAAACCCATACATCTGTGTAAACAACATCTGCACCTTTGGTTCCTGCCAATGCATCCTCTGTCAAAGTAATTGTAGCACCGGTCTGCTTTGCAATTTCCTCGCATTCTTCAACCAGAGCTTTGTCCGGGAAATATTCTTTGGTGGTACATGCGGTAAAATGCATACCCATCTTCGCACACACAACCATAAGTGAATTACCCATATTATAACGGGCGTCACCCATATATGCCAACTTAATTCCCTTAAGTCTTCCGAAATGCTCACGGATAGTCAAAAGGTCTGCTAACATCTGTGTAGGATGAAATTCATTGGTAAGACCGTTCCACACAGGAACTCCTGCATATTTTGCCAGTTCTTCAACAATTTCCTGGCCGTAACCGCGATATTCGATTCCCTCATACATACTTCCAAGCACACGGGCAGTATCGGCGATACTTTCCTTTTTACCTATCTGACATGCTGACGGGTCAAGATAAGTCACATTCATCCCCAAATCGTGAGCTGCAACTTCAAATGAACAACGTGTTCTTGTACTTGTTTTTTCAAAAATAAGCGCAATATTTTTGCCCTTATGCATATCAGCTACTGATATTCCCTGTTTCTTTTTGGCCTTCAAATCAGCTGCCAAATCAAGAAAATATGTAATCTCCTCCGGTGTGAAATCAAGTAACTTTAAAAAATTGCGTCCTTTTAAATCCATGCTAAACCTCTTCTCTACACGTCTTTGACCGGCAGGGTTTCTGCCGGTCTGAGTGTTTATATAATATTAAATAAAATTTTATTTCTGTGTTTCACTCCAGGCTGTTGCAAGAGATGCAATTCCCTGTAACTCTGAAGGAATAATAATCTTGGTGGATTTGCCGTCTGCCGCCTTCTCAAATGCTTCTAAACTCTTCATCTTAAGAACTGCCTCGTCTGCACCGGCTTCTTTCAGCATACGGATACCGTCAGCTTTTGCCTGCTGCACTTTAAGAATCGCTTCTGACTGACCTTCAGCTTCACGAATCATTTTCTCTTTTTCTGCTTCTGCCGCAAGGATTGCAGCTTCTTTATCAGCTTCTGCCGCAAGAATCTTGGATGCTTTCTCACCTTCTGCTACGAGAATATTAGCTTTCTTCTCACCTTCTGCACGGGTAACTGCTTCACGTCTTTCACGTTCTGCTTTCATCTGACGCTCCATGGCGTTTTGAATCTCTGCAGGAGGAATGATATTCTTAAGTTCTACACGGGTAACCTTGATACCCCAAGGGTCTGTTGCCACGTCTAAGGACGCACGCATCTTGGTGTTAATTACTTCTCTAGAGGTTAAAGTCTGGTCTAACTCTAACTCACCGATTATGTTACGGAGAGTTGTTGCTGTCAGGTTCTCAATCGCCATCATAGGATTAGCCACACCATATGTGAAAAGCTTAGGATCGGTAATCTGGAAGAACACAACAGTATCAATTCTCATGGTTACGTTATCTTTTGTAATAACGGGCTGGGGAGCAAAATCCACAACCTGCTCTTTTAAATCTACTCTACGTGCAATCTTGTCGATAAAAGGAACTTTGAAATGGAATCCTACCGACCATGTTCCCTGATAAGCACCCAAACGCTCAACAACGTACGCATGTGCCTGAGGAACGATTTTAATACAGGAAACAACAATAACAACAATCAAAATAAGTAATGCAATCAATGCTTCTAACATAATTTAACCCTCTTTTCTTTCTTCTACAATTAATTTCACGCCGTTAATAGCGCACACGGTTACAACACTTCCCACCGGAATGTTAACATCTTCCTGAGTACTTCTTGCGCTCCACTCCTGCCCCGAAACCGTAACCTGACCAATTCCCTCCAGATTGTTTATATCAGATATTACGATGGCAGTACGTCCAATCAGACTTTCCGCATTAGTCTTAATCCTGTCCTTATTGAAATATTTCACTGCAATAGGTCTTGTAAAGAATAATAATACCAATGAAACTATAAGGAACAGTATAACCTGAAGCCACACAGGTGCACCAAATGCCGCTGCGATTATCGCAGGTATGGAACCGCCTGCAAACCATATTGACGTAAGCCCCATGGTTCCAAGCTCCACACATATACAAACAACAAGTACAATCAGCCATATAATTGTGTAACTACTCATAGTATCCCCTCCTTTTTGGATTATTTATATCTTACTATATATAAACTTATGTTGCAATTGTTTTCTTGAGACGTTTGGGCATCTTAAAGTGCAAAAACTGCTCCGTTACCTTAAAGATTACGGAGCAGTTCTATTATTAATTATTCATTTTACCAGAATACCTGTTTTCCGATAACGATACCTTCTCTTGTACCTTTATCTCTTCTAAAGTACATGGCATCACCCACATTGGTATTACCTGCTATGGCATCCTGCGCTGCTTTAATACAGCTTTCTTTAACTTTGCCCGCTGCAATAAGTCTGTCAACTTTTCCGGACATTGCAGGTGTAAACTGTCCTGACGCATATATAACACCATACACATTATTAGGATATGCCGCGCTTCTTACACGATTCATAACAACCGCGCCTACCGCCAGCTGTCCTTCATACGGTTCACCGCCGGCTTCACACTGAATAAGCGCCGCCAACAATAATACGTCATCCGCACCAACTGCGGTTGCACCATAATTGGTGATAAGTTTTTCTTTTGCTTCTCTCTCGGCTTTCTTCCTTGCCGCAATTTCCTCCATCGTCTCTCCTGAGTCGATAAGAAAATGAACAGTAACATATTCCTCAGATACATACCCTTCTATATCTTCATATGCTACAAACACCCAGCCGTCATCTCTTTCTTCAATGACTTCCATTTCTTCACCTTTGGCAATCATTGTATAAAATCCGACTTCGGTAGTGGGTTCCTTACGCAGACGCAACGCATCTGTTCCGTTTGTTGCAAGCAATTGTCCCACATCATTCGCCATTGCCTCGGCTTCTTCTCCGAAAAGAAGATATTCATCGCTTGCCCATCCGACTAAATTACCGGATTGAATTTTGGTCCAACCATCTCTTCTTTCAAGAATGGTTCCTCCACAGTCTTTGTATAACTTACCTACCTTGTCCGCTTCCCCGTTAGGTTCGCTTCGCACATTCAAGGTATTCTTTACATTAGCCATTACTAATGTTGATTCTTCTTCCCGCTCCTGTTGTGCAAGAAGTGTAGCGCTTATAATATCCTCAGTATTATAAACACTGGGGTCGATAATAGCTGCCACGCCTACATTCAAAGTGTCCAGATAATTCTTGGTGTTGCTCGCCATAGCGGTCATGCCTGTCCCTAAAAAAACAACTAAAGCCAATACCAAAGTACTCACTCCGACAGACAACCTTCTGCCTTCTAACATCATTATTTACCTCCAATTTCAGTGGGCTTTATATAATAAAGCTACTACAATAGTATTACCACTTCATTGCAAATATTACAAATTTGTTAATTTTGTTACGAATGATATATTATCAAAGACCTTCTTCTTTGTCAAGTTATGGTATTTTTTAGCCTATATTGTCATACTTATAACTGTCTGTTACGAAGTATACAAGCCTCCATTGCATCCATTACGGCACCACGAAAACCTTTTTCTTCCAATACTTTTACAGCCTCGATAGTCGTTCCGGCAGGGGAACACACCATATCCTTAAGTTCTGCCGGATGTTTTCCTGTCTCCAAAACCATTTTTGCACTTCCGAGAACTGCCTGTGCCGCAAACTCATATGCCTGATTTCTGGGCATTCCTGCCTTTACCGCTCCGTCTGCCATCGCTTCAATAAGCATAAACACATACGCCGGTGAACTTCCGCTGACAGCCACAACAGCATCCATCATGGATTCCGTTATTTTGTATGCCTTTCCGAAGCTGCCAAGCAAATCAAGTACCTGCTTAAATTCTTCTTTGCTTACATTATTATTACAGCACACTCCTGTACATCCCTCTCCTACCAAAGCAGGTGTATTGGGCATGCAACGTATTATTTTATGTTCACCAGATAAACCATTTTCTAAAAATTCAATTGTTTTTCCGGCAGCAATGCTGACCACAATTGTTTCTTTTCCGATATCATTTTTAATTTCATTAAGAACGTCCTGCATAAACTGTGGTTTTACGGCAAGAAACAAAACATCACTAAGTCCGGCCACCTTGGTATTATCTGTAGCCGTCTGTATGCCGAAATTTGTTTTTGCATTTTCCAGGGCATTTGTAAACTTGTCAAAGCCTATAATATCTTCAGGCTTAGCCATTCCTTTGTCAATAATTCCTCCGATTATGGCCGATGCCATATTACCAAGACCTATAAATCCTAATTTCATAATTTTCCTCCCTGCTTATCTATAAGTTCAAAAATTAATTTATGATTTAATATTGGTAGCGTTGTTTGTGAGCTTCATACATAAGAATTGCAGAAGCCACCCCGGCATTTAAGGATTCAACTCTTCCTTCCATGGGAATTTTTAAATAGGTGTCAGCAAGAGCAGCTGTCTCATCCTTCAAACCATTACCCTCATTACCTATTAAAAAGGCAGTTCCCCTGGTATAATTTATCTGACTGTAATTGCGGTCTCCCTTAAGATGAGCCGCATAGATACTTACATTATTACGTTTAAGCCTCTCTATTGTTTCCCTTAAAGAATCCACATATAAAAACGGCACCCTGTATATGGAGCCCATTGTTGCACGGATAGTTTTGGGATTAAAAATATCAACCGTCTCTTTACTCATAATAACACCTGTTATTCCCGCGCCTTCTCCGGTACGAAGAATAGTTCCCAAGTTGCCCGGGTCCTGTATATCTTCCAAAACCATTATCAACGGCTGCTCAGATTGAAGTAATCCCATATCCTCATACGCATATACCGGTTGCTTAAGCACACACAATATACCCTGGGGAGTCTGCGTGTCCGAGATTTTCCTAAACACTTCATCACTTACTATCTCATAACTGCATTGATCCAGTTTTTTCATCTGGCTGTCATTTGCTTTATCATAAAAACCTTCTGAAATATACACCTCTTTAATCCATCCGGGAGGTGCTTCTTCAAACATTTTAATTCCCTCAGCAATAAATACGCCGTCTTTTTTACGTTCTCTTGATTTCTGATTCCAAAGCGCGAGCTGCTTTATTCTTGCATTGGATGTGCTTGTAATCATACTTCTGGTTTCCTTCCGTTAATATTTTCCCACAAAAAGCGCAATCGTTGTATACAAGTTTCATATACAAAGAGTACTCCCGAAATTCGGGAGTACTTAAGACACATGTTAAATAGATAATAATCGGCTTACCTCAAACTGATATTCCGGAATATCTTTCTGCATTGCCAGTGCTTCCGCAATATCAAAATCAACAAATTCTCCATGCTGATAACCTACTACCCTGTTGCTTTTCCCCTGGAAAAGAATGTCCGCCGCATATGCGCCCATAATAGATGCATAAAAACGGTCTTTACAGGTTGGGCTTCCGCCACGCTGCATGTAACCTAAAATAGTAGCTCTGGTCTCAATTCCGGTTGCAGCTTCGATACGTCTGGCCATGGAAGTTGAATGCCCGATTCCCTCAGCATTGATAATTATGTGATGACCTTTACCACGCTTTCTGTTATTAATAATATTATTAATTATACGTTGCTCATTATAATCATATTTTTCAGGAAGAAGAATATCTTCTGCTCCGTTTGCCACACCACACCACAAAGCGATATAACCTGCATTACGGCCCATAACCTCAATAATACTACATCTTTCATGGGAAGAAGATGTATCTCTTACCCTGTCTATAGCCTGCATGGCTGTATTGATAGCCGTATCAAAACCGATTGTATAATCGGTACATGCTATATCAAGGTCAATGGTTCCCGGAATTCCTATTGTATTAATTCCATGTGCCGAAAGAGCCTGGGCACCACGATAAGAACCGTCACCGCCGATAACAACCATTCCGTCAATACCATGCTTACGGCAAATATCTGCGCCCTTTTGCTGACCTTCCTCTGTCATAAATTCAGTACAACGCGCAGTACCAAGAATAGTACCGCCAAGCTGTATTATGTCAGACACATTTCTTGCTTCCAAATCTATAATTTCTTCATTAAGAAGACCCTGATAGCCTTTCTTAATTCCTTTTACTTTTAAACCATTTGAAATTGACTTTCTAACTACCGCGCGAATGGCTGCATTCATTCCCGGTGCATCCCCACCACTTGTGAGTACACCTATTGTCTTAATTTCTTTTGCCATATTGCTGCCTCCTGTTACTTTCGAATTCACGAGTACATACCACTCCAAATTACGATGTTTCTATTTTATAGCATTTTGGGGTGTTTTTCAATATATTTTTGGAGATGTTAATATTTATACAAGCTTAATGTTCTCTTCACCGAATTCCGCCCCTAAACGTTCAATCAGCCCTGCGTCTGCATTCACGTTATAATTTCTCGGTAAAATCTTTTTAGCCCTGTCCTTTTCTATATATATGACAATACTGTCGTTTCCCTCGGAATCATGAATCAGTTCGTACATCTTCGCTTCTTTTTCCTGATAAGCTTCCATTGTGGGATATTTAATCCAAAGTTTTTTGGGAATGGCATCAAAGGAATTAATACTCTCAAGTATAAGCTTGCCGTCACGGTCCTCTTCAAGGGAAACCCGTCCTTTTATAAATACTTTCTTATCCTCCGTCAATAAGGAAGAATACTTTTCATAGCTTTGAGGGAATACAATAACCTCCACGGTTCCAACCATATCTTCTACCTGAAGAAATGCCATAACCTTATCATTTTTTGTATATTTAATGGTTTTATCCGCAATCAGTCCACCTACGGTTACGATTTCACCATCAGTCACATGGGCTTCGCCGGTTTCATCATCAAGTGCAAAATCCGTGGTGGATGCTGTCTTGTGCCGATTCCAAAGATCAACATATTCTTCCATGGGATGACCACTGATATAAATTCCAAGAACCTCTTTTTCAAAACCAAGAAGCATTTCCTTGGAATATTCACCCACATCGGGCATTTTTATCTCGAAATCCTCTTTTTCCGAGTCATCCACAATATCAAACAATGAAATCTGTCCCGCCATATTATTCTTGCGGTCATGCTGTATATTATCCATAATCTGAACGTATACACTCATAAACTGCTTACGTGTCCCCTGCAAGCTGTCCAAGGCACCGGCCTTAATAAAATTCTCAATGGTACGTTTATTAATTTCAGTATTTTCCATGCGGGTAATAAAATCTTTAAGGTTAGTGAAAGGTCCCCGTTCTTTTCTTTCCCTTACAACACTTTCTATTACCGGTCGTCCCACACTCTTAATTGCAGTCAATGCATATCGTATGCATCCGTTTTTTACGGAAAATCCCGTCTCACCTTCGTTAATGTCCGGAGGGAGCATTTTAATTCCCATGTTACGGCATACAAGAATGTATTCCGACACCTTCTTCGGATTATCAATAACAGATGTTATTAATGCCGCCATGAACTCAACAGGATAATAATATTTCAAATAGGCAGTCTGATAAGCCACCACAGCATAGCACGCCGCATGTGACTTGTTAAATGCATATTTTGCAAAATCCATCATATCCTCATAAATCTGGCCGGCAACTCTCTCACTGATACCATTTGAAGCACATCCGGGTACGCCTTCTTCCTCATTACCATAGATAAAATTAGCCCGCTCTTTTTCCATAACAGACTGTTTCTTTTTACTCATGGCACGCCGCACCAGGTCACTTCGCCCTAATGTATATCCACCCAAATCACGCACAATCTGCATAACCTGCTCCTGGTAAACAATACATCCGTAAGTAGGCGCAAGAATATGCTCAAGTTCAGGGCATGAATACGTAATTGAGTCATTATTATTTTTACCTTTTATATACTTGGGTATAAAATCCATGGGGCCCGGACGATACAGGGATATTCCCGCAATAATGTCTTCCAGATTCTCAGGGCGCAGCTCCTTCATGAAATTCTTCATTCCCGCGCTTTCAAGCTGGAACACGCCTTCTGTCTTACCGCTTCCTATGGAAGCAAGTACCGCTTTATCATCAAAATCAATATGGTCAATGTCAATTAAATTGCCTGTATTCCCTGCAATCATTTCCACGGCATTCTGGATTACAGTCAAAGTACGAAGTCCAAGAAAATCCATTTTCAAAAGTCCCAATTCTTCCAATGTAGTCATGGTAAACTGGGTTGTTATGGAGCCGTCGGAGCCTCTTGATAAAGGCACAAATTCCTCTGCTGCTTTCTGGCAGATTACCACACCTGCCGCGTGCATGGAGGTATGCCTTGGAAGTCCCTCCAGGCGCTTACACATATCAATCAGGTAATGAACCTGTTCATCCTGCTCGTATAACTTACGGAATTCAGGATTAATCTGCAGGGCACGTTCGATAGTAATATTAAGTTCATTGGGAATCATCTTTGCAATGGAATCCGCAAAAGCATATGGTAAATCCATAACACGACCCACATCGCGGATAACACCCTTTGCAGCCATTGTACCAAATGTTACAATCTGCACAACTTTATCCGAACCGTATTTACGCCCCACATAATCGATAACCTCCTGCCTTCTTTCGAAGCAGAAATCAATATCAATATCGGGCATGGAAACACGCTCCGGATTAAGAAAACGCTCAAATAGCAAATTATATTTAATCGGATCTATATTTGTAATCTTCAAACAATAGGACACAATACTTCCCGCGGCAGAACCACGTCCCGGTCCCACCATAATATTATTCTGTCTGGAATAATTTATGAAATCCCACACAATCAGGAAATAGTCCACATATCCCATGGATTTGATGGTATTAAGTTCAAAATCAAGACGCTCCTTGTATGTAAGACCTGTCGTACCTGCCGGCGCATCCGGATTACCATAACGCTCCTTCAGCCCATCCATACACAATTTATTAAGATATGTCCATGAATCATACCCATCAGGAACATCATATTTAGGCAGTTTTGTAACGCCAAACTCAATCTCAACATTGCATCTGTCTGCAATGCGCTGGGTATTCTCCACCGCTTCCCATGCATAGGGGAAAAGACCTTTCATCTCTTCCTCACTCTTTACATAGTACTGACCGCCTTCGTAGCGCATGCGGTCTTCATCTGCCAATTTCTTTCCGGTCTGTATGCAAAGAAGAATATCATGTGAATCTGCATCAGATGCATAAGTATAATGCACGTCATTGGTAGCCACAAGAGGAATGTTAAGCTTACGGCTCATTTTCAAAAGCTCGGTATTAACGTTCTTTTGTTCAGGCATTCCATGATCCTGTAATTCCAGGAAAAAATTGCCTTTGCCAAAGCAGGCTTCATATTTCAGCGCCGTTTTCTCCGCCTCATCTGTCAAACCTTTTGAAATATATCGCTGCACTTCTCCTGCAAGGCAGGCAGAAAGTGCGATAATCCCCTCATGATACTGATTTAATACGTCCATATCCACACGGGGTTTGTAGTAATAGCCTTCGGTAAAACCCCGGCTGACAATCTTCATAAGGTTGGCATACCCGGTATTGTTTTCCGCAAGGAGAACCAAATGATAATATCTGTCCTCACCGCCGGTTAACTCCTTATCGAATCTGGAATTAGGCGCAACATACACCTCGCATCCGAGAATGGGCTTAATCCCCTCTTCCCTGGCAGCACGGTAAAAATCAATAACACCGTACATAACGCCATGGTCCGTAATGGCTGCACTATCCATGCCCAGCTCTTTAACACGTTTCACATATTCTTTTATCTTATTAGAGCCGTCAAGCAAACTGTATTCAGTATGGACGTGAAGATGTGCAAATGCCATAGGATGCCTCGTCTTTCTTTGAATGTAATAATATTAATTATTGTGACTGACGGAGAGTTCAGGATAGAGTGGAGTATCAATTTTATATCCGGTTTTTCCAAACACTGCGACAAGCCCTCAAAAAACAAACACACCAAGCCATAATCGACAGCTTGGTGTGTCAGAGGTCTTGTCTCCGTGGAATATACGGATATAAAATTGATACCCCACCTCTATCCTGACCCTGACAGTACAATAATTAACATTATTATACCGCAGAGAAAGAATGATGGCAAGGGAATGATAAGCTTCGTATTGCCTTCAAATTACCACAACCAATGGAACAAATCGCTTAGTTTTCTTGTTCCGATGCTGAATTTAAAAGTTTTATTACCGCCATACAATCCGCAGTCCTCACTTATACCACGTAAAACCACAGTAGCCGTTCCCTTATTCCTGTTCTTCGTATAACTTCCTTCAACAACTTCAAAGTCCACACCATATTTTAGTTCGACCTTATTTTTGCCATTTCCATATGTTACCTTACTGCTTCCATCTTTATTGTAAAAATCTGCTTCCTCAAGAAAAACATCTTTACCGGTGTACTCTTTAGTAATCTTTGCAATCTTTACTTTTGAAAAGTCCGTATTTGTAACAGTATAGGTTGAGCTTATCTTCTCGCCCTCTGCTCCTGCATACGCCGAAAGGCCCTCGATGGTGACCTTTATTTTTGTTCCCACCGGAACTATGTCCTTGCTGTCAAGCACAGTACCTACAGCATATCCTTCAGGAGCATTAATCTTTGCAATGTTTAAAGCGCCCTCCGACTCCGACAGTTTTTCAATTGTATAAACAGGTTTTGAGTAATCTTTTCCCTGCTTTAAAACTGCTCCGTTTGAATCCTTTACAACAGGCTTGCTTATATATCCGCCTTTTTTGTTATTGCCCGCCTTATCCGGCACGCTTAAGGTTATTGCAACTTCCTCATCCATTAAACTACGGGCGGTAATAACGTAAGTTTTTGTTATTTTACCCGTGAAATTTCCTTTGCCGGTAATGATTATGGCAGGGGCCTTTGAAGCATTATATCCTGCATCTCCCTCTTTCAAGGTATAAACATTTTTATTATTCTTATACGCTACACTATAGTCCTTTCCGGCTGTCAACGCACTGCCGTTAAAACTTAAATTCACCTCCGGTTTGGCTCCGCCCTTTACATACTTCACGCTTAACTGACCGTTTTTCATGGATAACAGTCCGTTAGTTTCCACAAATGCACTATCCACCTTTACATTACCGTCTGCATCGGTTTCACCGGATATGTCATACTTACCAATCACAAATTTCTTTGTAACCGTGCCGGAATATGCCCCGATTCCCTTAATGGTAACTTTTCCGTTTCCTGCGTTGAGATTCTTTGCATAGGTTACCGTATAATCCTTATCCTCTGTAAGAACCTTCTCCACAATCTGCTCCGCTCCGTCTATTACCTGCTTCTGTAAAAGCGACACCTTAAGTTCAAAGGTCTGCTCCTCGCCATTATAAACAACATGTTCCATGCCGCTAACCGCTGCATTTTTGATAGAGGTTCCCTCTATTTTAAAAGTTACTTTTTTGCTTCCTGAAAATCCATTCTCAGGAATTCCCGTAATCACAACCGTTGCGTTTCCTATTTTGTCATTATTAAGATATTTAACCTCATAATGAACACCCTTTGTAAGGGTTGTCTTTACACCGTTAACCTTGGCCGTTACCACCAGTTCACTGTCATCAAGGACCACAGGGGTTATACCGTCAAACTCTTTTGCAGGAATTTTCTTAACCGCTGCCGCCGTCATTTTACCTCCCTTTTCGGCAATGATTAAATCCACCTCTCGACTACCGGTATAATTGCCGGTGCCTTCAACCAAAACAGTCCATGTACCCGCATCCTTATACGCTTCCGGTGCACCTTCTCCTGCTGTCACATCAGTATAAGAATATACAAAATCCTTTATCTTTGAAGGCTTACTTCCATCCGCAGGTTTTAGCACACCTGCCATCTTTTTACCGGAAAAGGTAATCACCGGTGCGGGCTTTTGAACCTTACCGGTAACCTGAGTAAGAAGTTCCTTTACCACAATGCTTTCATCTGCCAAATCCGAAATGTCTTTTGGAAGTATTGTAAAATACACCGTCATTTGGGCACTGTAATTGCCTTTCCCCTTTATAATAATTGCAGGCGCTTTCCGGGCATCAAATCCTTCATCAACACTAGTTAATGTATAAGCATTTTTATTGTTTTTATAAGAAACAGTATAGTCTTTTCCGCCAACCAGAAGATTGCCGTTAAGTCCGTCATATACACGTATTACAGGTTTAACTGCCTTTCCGGTAAAATATGACTGTTCAAGGGTTTCCACAAGATATCCGTCAGGACTTTTTACATGCAGGGTCAGAGACGATTCTTTTGGTGCATAGTTTCCTTCTGCCTCCACGTAATCAAAACCTAAAGGATTGTAGGAAACATTCAGGATATACCCTTCGCCTTCCATACGCAGTGCATCAAGATAAACCGCCTTTATCGTAAGCATTCCGTCTTCCGAAACAGCATAATCCTGCTCCTTTACAAGAACAGTGTCACCGTTTCTGACCTCGCGGACAGTGTTACCGTTTAAGGCAAGGTTAAAGTTTACATCCTCTCCACCCTGATAAACAAAATCTGCCTCTGTTGCAGGCACCTCAACATCATCATATACCACGATGCCTTCCGTAAAGCCTATGCTCTCTCTGCCGGCATTATCCACTGCCCTTACATATATATAATAACAGCCCCGTTCTGACAGTGTAATACCGTAACACAAGTCTTCACCCGAAGTCTCAACCGGAATATCCGTCCAGTTAATTTCTGACACATCCTCTACCGGTGCATCAGAAATAAAATACTGCGCACGGTCTATACCGCTTAACGCATCTTCAAAGCAAAATCCTATTTCACATACGGTTCTGAAAAATCTATTTATTACAGTACTGTTTTCAGGTTTTTTATATTCTTCATCCCCTACACGGTACAGCATCGAAGGAACTCCCGTATCTTCAACCGTTATTTCCACCGTTCCCGCTGCTTCAGTGTAGTTTATTAAATCCTCCGGAACAAATCTCCATTCGCAGGTATTGGTTCCGTATTCAAGTTCTTCTGCATTTAGAGTAAGGTTTCCTGGCACTGTCTCATTGGTTCGGTTAAGGATTACCTCCGATACATCAAATGTATCAATTACACTTTCCGCACTTACCACACCTATATCAGGTACCGCTTTTGTTACAGGCACCTCTACCATTAATTCTATAGACGCATAATTAGTACTTACACTTTCATCCGGTGTGAAAACCACCTCATAACCTGTGTTGTCAACAGTTGGTACAGTTGTATTTCCTTCGGATACTTTCCATGCGAAGTTTCCCGACACCGTCACTTCTTCACCTGCGACATTCCAAGTCACCTTTCCGCCGGTTAAATCTGTATCTTCAAGTCCGATTTCAGGATTGTATACACGTTCTTCTACCACAGGCGCTTCTGCCACCACAGGTGTTGCTTTATTTACAAATATATCAAGATTTCCGTAAACCGGCAGATACACATCCTCTTCTTCAGGCATAAACTCCCATGTTACGGTTTGACTTCCACCCTCCGGAGCTTCTTCACCGTTAACCCATCTTAATGTACCTTCCACTATAGTGTCAGTATCCTTTATAACAAACTCTGCTTCTTCACTGTTTAATTCAAGTTCCTCTAATGCCTGTCCATATGTAAGTTCTGCTGTTCCACTAACGGATGCTTCAAAACCTTCCTTTTCTTCAAGTTCATACATATCTGTTATAAGGATTGTCAAAGTATACTCAAGATCCTCGTAATTTTCCATACTTGCCCGTACGGTAATGTCAGCATCAAGTCCTTCCGTATAAGAATCCTGCTTTTTAACATCATAGGTCAAAAGACCATTTTCATCCACGTCCACATCCTGAAGAATTCCATTTTCATCCGTGATCTGAACGGAATACGCAGTTTCGCCCTTGTCATCAGGTAACATTCCTTCAATGTCTGCTGTTGCCCCATCTGTCCCTTGTGCGTAAGTATATTTCACAGTTTCCGGCTCCGGGGAGTCTGCAACGGCTTTATCAACCATAATCTTCACTGTGGCAATGCTGTCTGCATATATCGAAGTATCTGCAGGAACAAACACCACGTTATAATCTGTGATATTACTGTCACTACATGAAGGTTTCATTAAAGCAGCCGTTTCTTCCCAACAGAAACTGCCTTCTACTTCCGTGGCATTTTCACGGCTAAACTGTGCGCTTCCGCCTTCCAGTACAGATGTACTGATTGTTTCCCCGTAAGTAATCCCTGCAGCAACGGGAAGTTCTGTAATATACGGAACCACTTTTTCAATTCTAAAGGTTTTCACGGCCTCTGCCGTGTTACCGTCAGCTCCTGTTATTGTGGTTTTGACAACCGCATCCCCGGGCTCTGTATTATTTTCATAAACAAGCTCCAGTTCGCCGCCCTGCCATGCATCCAGCTCCTGGGTATCTTCTGAATAAACAAGCCATGCTCCCTCGTGGGCCTCTCCCGTATAGGAAAAATTAGTCTGCGGTCCTTCTATGGTTGCAGTTGCTTTGTGTGTACAGCCGTTTGCACAGGTTTCGGTTATTACCGCACCTTCCCCTGTGTACACGTAGCTGTGCTTATCAAGCATCAATTCCCTTGTCTCTGCGTTTTGTGCCACAACGTAATTAGTCTTATCACTAAAGAAGTAATCACTTATTTCAGCACCCTGCATATATGTATCCCAACCAACAGTAAAATCACCGACTTTAGTCATTGTCACACCTATAGGCGTGGTATGTGACAGGGGTTCGGTTAAGGTGATTGTCTCTCCTTTTTCAAGCCAAAAACCTTGCTGTTGTGCCGGCATCGTACGTGTTGATTTGTACATGTTATCCTTTACAACAGGATTACCCGACAAGTAAAATTCATCGCCATTTATCCATATACCCCCGTACCGATTGTCAACAATACTACCTCCGCTTAAATTGAATGTTCCGGATGTCATAAGAACACCGAAGCCATCATTTGACTCTATAGTGCCGCCACTCATATTAAATACACTGTTACCGTCTTTCACATATACACTATATCCAATAAGATAGGTGACGAGATTACTATTATCGATTATCCTCCCGCCTTTCATATTAAAGGTAGCACCGCCGCTAATCCAAACAGTGGAATACCCTGTATTACCGGAAATTTCTCCGCCATACATATTAAAAATACCTTTATAAACGTTAACCCCTGACACCTTCGTCAAGTCGTACGCAGGTGTGCATCCGGTAATCAAACCACCGTACATATTAAATGTTTGTAACTCGTAAGAAGAAATATCAACACCGGAATAAAGTTCTGAAGATATTGTTCCACCAAAAAAATTAATTGTAGTATTATCAGCCCCACTACGCACCGTTGTAGTCCTACCGTTTATTTTTCCGGTCTGTGCATCTGAACAATCGCATATAGTAAATTCAGAATTTTTCAACACATATATACTAGCACATTTCAAAGTATAACCATTAAGACATATATTTACATTCCCTTTTGCATATAAAGTATTTATATTTAAATCACTTTCACAATCTTCAAACATATCAGGGTCAACTGAAATATCTCTTGTTAAATAATAATTACCCGACTCCAACATCCAATCGCCATTATAACAATATCCCACATTATCACCGCTCCATGCAGTCCAGCTTATATCGGAGCACTCTCCCTCGTGGTCACCTATATCTGTATGTGTCTTACCACACACGGGATGACTGTGTACAGCCGCCGCTTCCACGGAGAGCGTAGACACTCCTGACATATTTAAAATTAACGAAACAGCAAGCAAACAACCTAATATTTTTTTCAATACTTTTACACACTTTTCCATAACATCGCTCCTCCGTATATATTTTTAAGCAAAAAGGACATACCACTCCCACAGTTACCCATGGTGATATGCCCTTTTACACATTTATTCTGTTCTAACTCAACAAAAACGGACAGATTATTTAGACTTATATTCATACGCATTACCTCTGGTTAAAAAGCCATCCTTATGCTAATATATTATACACTAAAATCTCAGTTTTTTCAACATAACCTAGCAGCAGCAGCGTTTCAACTCACTTTTATGGTTCTTCTGATATTCTGCTGTTATCTCCTTAAGTGTCTCAGAATCTCTAATATCATCCGTCAGATTCTTCAGCCAGAAGTTTTTCTCTTTCGTTAGGAAGTTGAAGCATACGCCAGACAAGAAGGAATTGAAGAGGGCCTTTCACAGGGTATTCAAGTTTTTATTCATGCGTTTACAAACGAAGGAATCCCCAAAGCGCGCATTATTGCGAAACTAAAAGAAGGTTTTTCGCTCACAGAGCCGGAAGCCTTGGATTATTATGATAAATTTTCAAAATAGCCTCGTAATAAAACAACTAAAAAGGCACCTTGAGTTTGCAGTCATCATATGACTTCAAACTCAAAGTGCCTTTTCCGCGATTTTTCCCCTATTACACGTTGAAAGCGTTATATTTTTTATCGCTTTCCTCTTTTACATGGTTAGTATAACAGGGGTTGCGCCACCGAAGTGCCACTTTTTTCCAAATAATTTCAAATTTTTTTAAATAAATTATTCAGAGCAATTCGCAAAATCGTGCTTTCAGCACTTTACTTTTGCTCATAATGGCTTCTCGCCATATAAATTTTTATAAATCTTTTTTCAAATCCGCCACTTTATCAAGTTTTTCCCAAGGAAGATCAAGGTCATTGCGTCCAAAGTGACCATAAGCCGCTGTCTGTTTGTAGATAGGTCTTCTAAGGTCAAGCATCTTAATAATTCCTGCCGGACGAAGATCAAAGTTCTCACGAACGATATCTACCAGTTTCTCATCGCTTACTTTACCGGTTCCGAAGGTATCTACCATAATAGATGTAGGTCTTGCAACACCGATTGCGTAAGAAAGCTGAATTTCACATTTGTCAGCCAGACCTGCTGCTACGATATTTTTTGCAACATATCTTGCTGCATATGCTGCAGAACGGTCTACCTTTGTACAATCCTTTCCGGAGAACGCACCGCCGCCGTGACGTGCATATCCACCGTATGTATCTACGATGATTTTACGTCCTGTAAGACCTGCGTCACCGTGAGGACCACCAATTACGAAACGACCGGTAGGGTTAATGAAATATTTAGTATTTTCATCCAATAACTCCTTAGGAAGTACCGGAGCAAATACGTACTTTTTAATATCTTCATGAATCTGTTCCTGAGTCACGTCCTCATCATGCTGGGTAGATAATACAACCGCCTCAAGACGTACAGGTTTTCCTGCCTCATCATACTCAACGGACACCTGGCTTTTTCCGTCAGGTCTTAAATATTTTAAGGTTCCGTCCTTACGAACCTTTGTAAGCTGTAATGCAAGCTTGTGAGCAAGGGAAATAGGGTAAGGCATATACTCGTCTGTTTCATTTGTAGCATAACCAAACATCATACCCTGGTCACCTGCACCGATTGCTTCTATTTCATCCTCTGACATGGTTTTCTCTTTTGCCTCAAGCGCCTTGTCAACACCCATTGCAATATCGGAAGACTGCTCATCTATAGCAACAAGAACTGCACATGTATTGCCGTCAAATCCGATTTCAGATTTATCGTAACCAATTTCTTTTACGGTTTCGCGTGCAATTTTCTGATAATCAATATGGGCTTTACTTGTAATCTCACCTGTTACAAGTACAAAACCTGTACAGCTTGCGGTCTCACAAGCTACACGGCTCATGGGATCCTGCGCCATCAACGCGTCAAGAATCGCATCGGAAATGGCATCGCACATTTTATCGGGATGCCCCTCAGTTACTGATTCGGATGTAAATAATCTTTTTTCCATTTTAGTTCCTCCAATAATTTAAATCTCTAGAATAACAGTTACTTATATTTGCTTCTATAAAATGAAAATCCGCTTGCGAACAAGCGGACTTAACATAGCATGTGTAAAAACCCTCTTATTGTTCGACTATTCTTGGTACGTCCTACCGGACACACCGGAATTACTCGCTCAGGCTGGCACCTTCCTGTAGCAGGGGTTGCCGTGGCTTCATTGATCCTCTGTATCTCCACCACTCTGAATAAGAAATTTATTAACCTATTTTTAATTTGAATTTCTGGAAATCTCTCTCAGTCTCCACTTTCTCAATTTGTGCACCGAGGCCCTGCAATTTAAGAGGAAAATCTTCATAACCTCTTTCAATATACTGAATCTCATCTATCGTAGTAAAGCCTTGAGCAGCCAGACCGGCTATTACCAGTGCCGCACCGGCTCTTAAATCAGGTGCCGAAATGCTTGCTCCGGTATATCTGTCTACACCGTTAATAATAGCGGTATTACCTTCTACTTTAATATCTGCGCCCATACGGGTCAATTCATCAACATACTTGAATCTGTTCTCGAAAATACTTTCCGTAACAATGCTGGTTCCCTCAGACAATGCAAGTGCAACTGTTATCTGAGGCTGCATATCCGTCGGAAAACCGGGATACGGTAAAGTTTTGACATGCGTGTGTATCAAAGGCTTAGATGCAACAACACGTACTGCATCGTCAGATTCCTCCACTTCACAGCCTATCTCCATAAGCTTCGCGCTGATGGACTCAAGATGCTTGGGAATAACGTTCTTAACCGTTACATCTCCCTTGGTAACTGCTGCCGCAAACATAAATGTTCCTGCTTCAATCTGGTCAGGAATTATAGTATATTCGGTTCCATGAAGCTTATCTACACCTTTTATACGGATCACATCAGTTCCGGCACCCTTAATGTTGGCACCCATACTGTTTAAAAAGTTTGCAAGGTCAACTACATGGGGTTCTTTTGCCGCATTCTCGATTATGGTCTGTCCTTCCGCCATAGAAGCTGCCATCATAACATTAATGGTTGCTCCTACGGAAACAACGTCCATATAAACATGCGCTCCAACAAGTTTCTCAGCTTTGGCAACTATCAAACCATGCTCAATATGAACCTTGGCACCTAATGCACGGAATCCCTTCAAATGCTGGTCTATAGCACGGCTTCCGATATTGCAGCCGCCGGGCAGTGCCACGGTAGCTTCTTTATACTTACCTAATAATGCACCAATCAGATAATATGATGCTCGTATCTTTTTAATGTTATCATCATCCACCACCAAAGTGTGAATGTTTGCAGAATTAATTGTAACCGAATGTCTGGAAGTTCTCTTATCCATAACACCGATACTTCCCATCGCTTTAAGCAATACGTTAGTATCCCGTACATCCGGCATATTCTCTATATATACGGTTTCATCCGTCATAACGGAAGCCGCCAAAATAGGAAGTGCTGCGTTCTTAGCACCCCCAATTTCAACTTCTCCTACTAATGGACTACCGCCTTTCATTGCGTATTGTTCCATAAAAACTATCCTCTAAATCTATATAACAAAGCATCAAACAACAACATCTTGTGCGTGTCATGTTATGTAACACTCTATCTGCTATTTTAATGTATCTAACAGATATTATAACACAAAACTTGTATTTGTAAATAGTTTACACCATTTACATGATTTTATTACTAATTAAGATATTTAAGTGGATTCACTCTGGAACCGTTAATTAAAATTTCAAAGTGTACGTGAGGTCCTGAACTTACACCCGTGTTACCACTTAACGCAATTCTCTGTCCCTGGCTTACAGTCTGACCAGCTTTAACAAGCACCTTACTTAAGTGCGCATATCTTGTCTGTCTGCCGTCCGCATGATTGATATATACGGCATAACCGTAGCTGCCACTCCATCCGGCTCTCGCTACAGTACCACCGCTGGAAGCAAATACCGCAGTTCCCGTGGGTGTCGCCCAGTCTATACCCTGATGATAAGCAGTAGCACCCTTGGTAGGTATTGTTCTTCTTCCAAATCCCGAGGACAAACGACCTCCCGAAATAGGCTTAATATAAGTGGGCGGAATCTTAGTACCTTTTTCCACTATTTTAGCCACCGCTTCCATAACTACTTCTTCTTTAACTATCTCCCGGGCAACTTCCTTATCATTTCTGTATTGTACCTTTGCCACAATCTTACGGAAGCCCGCTGAAGGCTCCTGCAGGGTCTTGGTCTGTGTGGTATACCAATCGTCATTATATACATATATAATATCTGCTTCGTATTCTTCCTCATAATAAGCTTCTTCTTCCCATACAATGGAAAGTTCCGGCTCAGGAACCGTAACTATAAGTTCATCACCCACACGGATAATTGAATTTTCATCCTTAAGATTCTCATTAAGTTCTATCAAACGGTCCAGCGGAATATTTGTAGACATGGAAATGCCCGACAAGGTATCTCCTGACTGAACCTCATAAACCGTATTCTTTTCCTGTTCTTTTGTTACCTCTTCTATTGCTGCAGACAAAGACTTTATGTCACTTTGAGAAATATATGATTCTACCACTTCTACTTCCTCTGCAAATCCAATGGAAGCAAGGCCATATTCGAAATCATCCCAGTCCTTCTCTCTTGCCGGTTCAATCGCTTCAAACATTTCACTTAAAGTCTGTGAAATCCCGCCCTCTCTCATGCCATGACGGTCCACCGCATAAGTAATTTCTTCTTCCGCTTCTTTCTTTTCAACAATATTAGTGGTAAGTACATTAAACTCCCTGGTATTATCCTGGGCAAGAGTAACCGAAAACTTATCCTCGGTAGCATACTTATCAATGGATGCCTGCAATAACTCCACCACTTCTCCTGCTGATGCGAGATTAACTGTGTATTCATTTACCTTTACAGTATATGCTCTCTGTAAAGTCTCTTTAACACTGTCACGCAATACCTTTTCTATATTACTGCGGATATCTTCGTCAGAATCCACCCGTCCAAAAAGAACTTCATCCGCTTCAACTTCAATATCTGTATCAATAAATACAAGTTCATCTGATTCCGCAGCTATCTTTCCTCGCACCTTCTGGATTTCATCCTGAAGTTCGTCCACATCGGCCACTTTACCTATATCAACACCGTTTAGTTTAACGGTAAATAAATTATCACCCGTACTTTCAAATTTGACAAACCCGGGAATAAACAATGCAGCAACAACCGAAACAAATATTGCCATCTTTATATATGCAATTTTTACTTTTTTATAGTAACAAGTATATTTTTTCATCTTATCCAAATCTGTTCTGTAATATTTCCGTAACATTCATATTTTATCAGCATTTGATTTTGTTGTAAAGAGGCGTTTTTTTTGCTAAAGTAATTATATGGAGGCTGCTATGGGACGAATTATTTTTCACATTGATGTCAACTCCGCATTTCTTAGCTGGAGTGCCATAAAAAAGTTGGAAGAAGGTTGTGAATATGATCTACGCACAATTCCATCCATAATAGGAGGCGATTCAAGCAAGCGTCACGGCGTGGTTCTTGCAAAATCAATTCCCGCAAAAAAATTTAATATAGTAACCGGCGAACCTGTGGTTAATGCTTTCCGTAAATGTCCCACACTGGTCACAGCACCTCCCGACCACAAGTACTACACCGAAAAAAGCCGGGAGCTTATGGATTTTCTGTCATCAATCTGCCCGGATATAGAGCAGGTCAGTGTTGACGAATGTTATATGGATTTCACGCCTATTTCCGCAATGTATTCATCTCCCAAAGAAGCTGCAGAATATATCAAAGCAGAAGTCAAAAGACGTTTCGGATACACTGTCAATATAGGCATTTCCGACCGCAAAGTTCTTGCTAAAATGGCCTCTGATTTCAAAAAGCCTGATTTAGTCCATACTCTGTACAAAAATGAAATCCAAGTTAAAATGTGGCCCCTGCCCGTGTCATCCCTATATATGTGCGGGCGCTCCAGCCAGGAAGCTTTGCTCAAACTGGAAATACTTACCATTGGCGATCTGGCAAAATCCTCTCCCGATATTATAACTGCTCACCTTAAAAGTCACGGCAGGCTATTATGGGAATATGCCAATGGAATTGACGACTCATGGGTAGTAACAACTCCTGAACAGCAAAAGGGTATAGGCAACTCCACAACCTTATCAAAAGACGCCTTAACGCGGGAAGATGCACTACTTCCCCTGCGCCGCCTTGCCGACTCCGTCAGCCAGAGACTTCGTGAATCAGGACAGTTTGCAGGGATGATTAATGTTGAAATAAAATATAGTACTTTTCAAACAGTATCACACCAGACTACCCTTGCTACACCTACAGATTCCTCAGATATAATATATCGTACATCCTGTGAATTATTCGACAGGATATGGAACAATACCCCCATAAGACTTTTGGGCATACGCACCTCTAAACTACAGGCATCGGATACACCAATACAAATGAATCTGTTTGATTTAAGCAAGGAAAAACCAATTTCAGAAAAACAGCACAAGCTGGATACTGCCATAGACTCCATACGTTCAAAATATGGCGACAACGCTGTCATCAGAGGCAGTTTTCTCAAATAAATAAGGAGTTGTCCTTTAACTGCAATGCAGTTTAAGTGCAACTCCTTTTAATTTATTTTTTGCGGACACTGTATCCGAATGTTCCAAGCACTTCACCCGTTGTAAGATACGAGCCATGGGAATATACAATCGGCTCTGCATATTCCAGATGAAATTTGTTATTCTCATCCATGTAGCGCTCATCTGCATGAACAGCTACCACCTCGGCAAGAAACATATCATGGGTTCCAAGAGGAATCCTTTCTTTTACTACACATTCTATATTAACCGGACTTTCGGCTATCATAGGTGCCCCCGTCTTCACTCCGGGAACTGCCGTCAGCTTCATTTCCTTAAATTTATCAATATCCCTGCCGCTTTTTACTCCGCAATAGTCGGTAGCATATGCAAGTTCTTTTGTTGTAAGGTTAATAACAAATTCACCTGTTTCCAAAAGCATTCCATAGGAGTGTCTCTCAGGTCTTACTGATATGGATACCATCGGCGGATCAGAGCATATAGTCCCTGTCCATCCTATTGTAATTATATTATTCTGCCCATCGCCGCCTTTAAGGCTCACCATAACAACAGGCAACGGATATAACATATTCCCCGGTTTCCAAAGCTGCTTCGCCATATTTTCCCTCACTTAAAATACCTGATAATACATAAGCAGACTAAGAGCAATATCTGCAACCAAAACACCCAATGTAACTATTGAGAGAATAAAAGTTGTCTTTATCTTACCCACTGTCTTCTTCTGTTCAGCAGCCTGTGCTTCTGCATGCTTATTCAACTCTTCAACAACAACAGCCTGAACATTACGATATACCTTAACATTCTCTTTATGTACATAGTCATTAATTTTATCTATATACTCATTAGCCTTCTCATCAAGTCCGTCGAAGATATCACTTGGTCCTGATTCGATTTCTTTAATCTTGCTAATGCTTTCATCTACCAAGTCATTAATCTTATAAACCGTCTCAGCGATTTTCTCATTAGTCACAGACATTCTTTCATTTATATCGAAGATTCTATCGCCGGTTTCTGAAATTCTGCTGTTTGTTTCTGCAATCCTGCAACCGGTCTGTACAATCTGCTCACTCGTCTGAGCAATCTGTTCACTTGTCTGTGCAAGCTTATCACTTGTCTCTGTATTATTAAGACTCAGCTTACGCATCTCCTGCAGGCATGCATCATATTGTGCTAACTGCTTCTGCAAGCGCTCCAATTCTGCCGCATCAGCTGCAGAATTAGCCTTAATCATTTCTTGGGCAGTTAATCTCTGCGCCAGCTTGTCCATAAAATTATCCATGAAATTTCCTCCAACCATAGCTTTTCACTCTCATTCGTGTAAATTTAACAGTTTCGACTTTATTCTAGCATTATTTACGCTTTTTTACAATCGTTTTCCTATTTTTATGTTTTTGTCCTTGAATATAAAAGTAAATTCCACCTCAACCTGAATTTAGTCTTACACTCTTT
>CAZGSF010000018.1:0-27305 GCA_964528145.1 uncultured Lachnospiraceae bacterium
GGATGTTACCACCTCCGGTAAATCCATGGAAGAAACAGTTCCAAAGGTAAAAGGTGCAGCGGATGTAACCATAGTAGGACTTATGGTATCCTTAAACCGTATGGAAAAGGGGCTTTCCGGTGACAAGAGTGCACTTGACGAGGTTAAAGAGAAATATGGATTTGATGCTCATGCGATAGTAGATATGTCTGAGGTTGTAGAGCATTTGTATAATAAACCTTATAATGATAAAATATTAATTGATGACACATTAAAAGCTGCCATTGATGAATATTATAAACAGTACGGCGTCGCAAAATAGAGAGGAGCAGATATTATGGAAAAAGTATATAAGACAATGAGCTCTTCGGGAGCATTGAATATTGCACTTGGAGTAGTGACAATTGTAGTTGGAATCGTGAGCGGAGTTCTTCTGATTATCGCAGGCGGTAAGCTCATTGCAGGTAAGTCTAAAATTATGTTTTAACGGGGTGGGCATCTCATAAGGGATGCCCATTTAGAAGTTTTAGGAAAGTAAGAGGTTTGAAAATGGCAAAGAGACCGGGATACAAATTTACAAACAGAAGACATCCCAAGCGCGCCATAATGGGAATGATTTTGGGCATACTAAGTATGTTATCTTTAGGATGGGCAGTTTACTTAAGCTACACAAATAATGGAGTTAATCCCGGTTCGGCAGGAATGACAGGGATTTTGGTTACCATATTTGCCATGACGGGGTTGATTCTTGGAATTATTACAGTTACGGAAAGAGAGAGTTATCCTCTTTTTCCTGTGTTGGCAATCGTATTTAATGTGTTGGCATTAGGCGGAATTAGTTTGATTTTATATGCCGGAGCTATGTTGGGATAGGAGAAACATATAGTGGAAAAGGAAAATATGGATTTTTTGACGGAACGGTTTGAACTGGTTAAAGAACGTATAGAGAGTATTGCGGAAGAGAAGGATCCGGAAGGAATTTGTTGTGGCTTCTTTTCTGTAACTGCACAGTGGATAATAGAAGTTTGCCGGGCATGGGATTATGTGGGAAATGATGCATATGAAAATGCTTCGATGGAAGAGTTGAAAGCTCTTAACCGCAAATTATATTTACCGGCAACGAAAGAAAATTATGAGGAAAGTTTTCTTAACCCTACCTATGCGGTGGAGGAAGCAGGCAGGGAAATGGGACAGATATTATCTTTTCTTGCAAGTGAACTTTTGGGTATGATTCCGGGGGTGTTTGAGAGAAGAATTTTTGATTTGACCATCCGGATGGAGCTTTTTGTTGAGATATACAGTGCTTTTGTCTATGCCGTTGAAGAAAATGGGAATCTTCCCAAATGCGAAGAAATCCAACAGATTATATATTGGTTTGTAAGTGATTATCAGGATGTTGCACTGGAACAAAGAATCGGTGAGCAGTTGGGTGTAAACAAAAGTGTTGCGGATAAGATTGTATTTGAAAGTGATTTGTATGATTTGCGGTATTTGTACAGGTACGGTGAATATGTGACAGAGAGCGAAGAGCGGCTGGCCGCTTTTTTGAACAGCCTTCCGGATGAAGAGATTAAGCGGATGGCAGATACTTATACGGAAGGATACCGTATTGGTTTTGAAACAACCAACAAAGATATTACCAAGAAAAAGACGGTTGCAGTTTATTATCAGCTTGGATTCGAGCGGATTATAAGACAGGCGGCAGAGAACTTTGAAAAAATCGGTTTAAAGACAACACTTTTCAGAACCGGTACGTCCGTGCTTCATGGCAGGGGACTTAACAAAACGGGTTTCTTTGGTGCATCAGTAAACAGGCAGTACGAGTATGACCATAGCGAGGATTCAGCATTATACATGGATAAAGCTTTTGTAAACCGCAAACTTGACGCCATGAAAAATGCCTACGAAATGTATAAAACCGAGGCTTCTGTTTATGGCGGTCCGGCAGTGATTGATGTGTTTGGTGAAGAACCTTTTGCACCGGTCATGAAGAAGGAAGCTTTAAGACTGGACGAACGTGGACAGAAGCTTCAGGCGGAATATTCCATTGCGGCGGGAGATTTGGTTAATCAATATATTAAGGGCGAAGAAAGAAGTTTTACCATTATTGCGTTTCCCGTGCCTGCAATAGGGGAGAACTTTGAGGAGATATTCTCGGAAACCGTCCGCATTAATACTTTGGATTATACCTTGTACAGGGATTTGCAACAGACCTTGATTAATGCTCTTGACCAGGCTTCTTACGTGAAGATTAAAGGAATGAACGGAAACCGTACAGATTTAAAAGTGGCGCTTCATGAGCTTGATAATCCGGATAGAAAAACAAATTTTGAGAATTGTGTTGCAGATGTAAATATTCCTGTGGGTGAGGTGTTCACATCACCTAAACTTACGGGGACAAACGGTATACTCCATGTGAAGAAGGTTTTCTTAAATGACCTTGAGTATCGTGACTTAGAGATTGTATTAAAAGACGGCAAAACAGATAATTATAGTTGCTCTAATTTTGAGTCTGCCGGGGAAGGTAAAAAATATATAAAAGACCATGTGCTTTATCATCATGAGTGGCTTCCGCTGGGAGAGTTTGCAATCGGCACAAATACAACGGCATATGTTGTGGCTAAAAGATTCGGCATTGAAGATAAACTGCCGATTCTCATTGCGGAAAAAATGGGACCGCACTTTGCACTGGGAGATACCTGCTATTCCCATGCGGAAGATGTAAAGGTTTATAATCCTGACGGAAAAGAAATTGTGGCAAAAGAAAATGAAGTATCTGCTCTCAGATACACTGACAGGAGTAAAGCCTATTTCAGTTGTCATACTGATATTACAATTCCCTATGAAGAATTGGGAGAAGTGACAGCTGTATGTAAAGATGGCAGAAAAATTGTAATTATAGAAAAGGGACGTTTCGTACTTTCGGGACTTGAAGAGTTAAACCGCCCCCTTGATAATTATAAAAATTAAACGTTGCAGTGAATCCAAAAGTTTAGTAAACTATTAAGAGATATTGTATTTTTTGAGAAAAAATTTTCACTGAAAACAGGAGGATTGTAACATGGCAAAAGTAGGCATTGTAATGGGAAGTGATTCCGACATGCCGGTTATGGCAAAGGCAGCAGATATATTGGAGGAGTTGGGTATTTCTTATGAGATGAAGATTATATCCGCACACAGAGAACCTGATGTTTTCTTTGACTATGCAAAGACAGCGGAGGAGAAGGGATTTAAGGTTATTATTGCCGGTGCTGGTATGGCGGCACATTTACCCGGTATGTGTGCGGCGATTTTCCCTATGCCTGTAATTGGTATTCCGATGCATACCACATCATTGGGTGGACGTGATTCGCTTTATTCTATCGTTCAGATGCCCTCAGGAATTCCTGTTGCAACCGTAGCAATTAACGGTGGTGCTAATGCAGGCCTTCTGGCAGCTAAGATTCTTGCAACTTCCGATGCAGAACTTCTTGCAAAATTAAAGGATTACAGCGCTAAACTGAAATCCCAGGTTGAGGCAAAAGATGCCCGCCTCCAAGAAGTAGGTTATAAGGCATATTAAAAATTTAGATAATTGTGTTTGAGTCGGGTGAACTTAAAATTTCCGCTCAGGCACGCTTTCGCTCCGTTAAATGACGTAGCGGGCACTAAGCTCGAAAATACCTCGCTAAGTGCCGACGCATTTAAAGGGCCTGTCGCCGGAATATTTTAAGTTCACCGGCGTCATAAACAATTGTATAAATTTTAAACAATACATAATAAGGAGAAACAAAATGGATTACAAGAAAGCTGGCGTAGATATTGAAGCAGGTTATAAATCAGTAGAGCTTATGAAAAAGCATGTAAAAGAAACCATGCGTCCTGAAGTGTTAGGAGGACTTGGCGGATTCTCAGGTGCGTTCTCAATGAATGCAATTAAGGATATGGAGGAGCCCATTCTTCTTTCAGGAACCGATGGATGCGGAACAAAGGTTAAGCTTGCTTTTGTTATGGACAAGCATGACACTATTGGTATTGACTGCGTTGCAATGTGTGTTAATGATGTTGCATGTGCAGGCGGTGAGCCTTTATTTTTCTTGGATTATATTGCATGCGGTAAGAACTACCCTGAGAAAATTGCAACTATCGTAGCAGGTGTGGCAGAAGGCTGTAAACAGGCGGGAGCAGCACTGATTGGTGGTGAAACTGCGGAGCATCCGGGACTTATGCCTGAAGATGATTATGATTTGGCAGGATTTGCAGTTGGTGTGGTAGATAAGAAAGATTTGATTACAGGTGAAGAAATTAAAGCAGGTGACGTATTAATCGGTATTGCTTCATCAGGTGTTCATTCAAATGGTTTCTCTCTTGTTCGTAAAGTGTTTGATATGACAGCAGAGAGTCTTAATACATATTATGATGAGCTTGGAACGACTCTTGGCGAAGCGCTGATTGCTCCTACAAGAATTTATGTTAAAGCACTTAAATCTGTTAAAGAAGCAGGTGTTCGTATCCACGGATGCAGCCATATTACAGGCGGCGGATTCGATGAGAATATTCCCCGTATGCTTCCGGACGGAATTCGTGCAGTTGTTAAGAAGGATAGCTACGAAGTGCCTGCAATTTTCAAATTATTACAGAAAACAGGTAATATTGCTGAGCAGATGATGTATAACACTTACAATATGGGTCTTGGAATGATTCTTGCAGTTGACCCTGCGGATGCAGATAAGACTATGGAAGCGATTAAAGCAGCAGGTGATACATGTTATATCGTGGGTAACTGCGAAGCAGGCGAAAAGGGAGTAACATTATGCTAGAAATCGTAGTATGCGTATCGGGTGGCGGAACCAACTTACAGGCTCTTATTGATTCGATTGAGAACGGAACTGTTACCAATACTAAGATTGTAGGAGTTATAAGTAATAATCATGGTGCCAAGGCTTTGGAACGTGCCAAGAATCACGGAATTCCCGCAATATGCATTTCTCCTAAAGATTATGAGAACAGAAGTCTTTTTAATGATGCGTTGCTTGCACAGATTCAGAGCTTTAATCCGGGACTTGTTGTATTGGCAGGATTTCTTGTGGCGATTCCTGAAGCGATGGTAAAGGCATTCCCTAATAGAATTATTAATATTCATCCATCCCTTATTCCTTCTTTTTGCGGAGTTGGCTATTATGGACTCAAAGTACATGAAGCGGCTCTTGAAAAAGGAGTAAAAGTAACCGGAGCAACGGTTCATTTTGTAGATGAAGGAATGGATACAGGACGGATTATTTTCCAGAAAGCAGTTAATGTGGAAGATGGAGATACTCCTGAAGTTTTACAACGTCGTGTTATGGAGCAGGCAGAATGGCTTCTACTGCCCAAAGCGGTTGATGATATTGCAAATGGCAGAATTGCTGTGGGCAAATAAAAACAAAAGAATTTGGATGCCGTATAAGCGGCAGATTGAGAGGTAGAAATGAAAGTTTTAATAGTAGGAAGCGGTGGAAGAGAGCACGCTATTGCCACAAGTGTTAAGAAGAGCGCTAAAGTTGACAAAATGTATTGTGCACCGGGTAACGCAGGAATCGGACAGATTGCAGAATGTGTTGCGATAGGTGCAATGGAATTTGACAAATTAGTTGCTTTTGCAAAGGAAAAGGAAATTGACCTTTGTATTGTGGGCATGGATGATCCTTTGGTAGGCGGACTTGTGGATGAAATGGAAGCAGCAGGCATCCGTACCTTCGGACCCCGCAAAAGTGCGGCTATCTTAGAAGGCAGCAAGGCTTTTTCAAAGGATTTAATGAAAAAATATGATATTCCTACCGCAGCCTATGAGAACTTTGATTCTGCAGAAAAAGCACTGGAATATTTGGAAACAGCTAATTTCCCCATTGTATTAAAAGCGGATGGATTGGCTCTCGGTAAAGGTGTTTTAATCTGCAATACCCTTGAAGAAGCCAAAGAGGGTGTAAAGAGCATAATGCTTGATAAGCAGTTTGGCTCTGCAGGTAATTGTATGGTTATTGAAGAGTTTATGACAGGACGTGAAGTATCTGTTCTCTCATTTGTAGATGGTAAGACCATTAAGACCATGACATCTGCACAGGACCATAAGCGTGCCAAAGATGGTGACCAGGGACTTAATACCGGTGGTATGGGAACGTTCTCTCCCAGCCCTTTCTATACAGAAGAGGTAGATGAATTCTGTAAGAAATATATTTATCAGAAGACAGTTGATGCAATGGCGTCAGAAGGAAGGCCTTTTAAAGGTGTTATTTTCTTTGGTCTTATGCTGACACCAAATGGTCCAAGAGTGCTTGAATATAATGCAAGATTTGGTGATCCCGAGGCACAGGTTGTTCTTCCGCGTATGAAGAATGACATTATCGAAGTAATGGAAGCGTGTATTGACGGTACACTTGATAAGGTGGATCTTCAGTTTGAAGATAATGCGGCTGTTTGTGTTGTGCTTGCTTCTGACGGGTATCCGGTAGCGTATGAAAAAGGCTTTGTAATCAAAGGTCTTGAGAAGTTTGAAGAGTCCGACGGTTATTATTGTTTCCATGCAGGAACAAAACAGACAGAAGAGGGTATTGTTACAAACGGCGGACGTGTCTTAGGCGTTACCGCTAAAGGAACAACACTTAAAGAAGCAAGAGCGAATGCGTATGAGGCGACCAAATGGGTGGAGTTTGATAACAAATACATGCGTAATGATATAGGAAAAGCAATTGACGATGCACAGTAGTTGATTGGAGGATAAATAATGAAGTACTTAATGAAGATTAGAAATCAGATGTTTACAGGGATGATTGTGTTTGCGGCTGCAATGTTTATGTTCGTGACCAATCCATTAGAGGCATATGCGTATATTCAGACACAGGGAACCGTTGTATCGGAATCTGCTGTGGTCAGGAAAGATCCTAGCTCTAACAGTAATGTAATTGCAAGTCTTATGAGTGGGGATTCTGTTACCATTAACAATGAGGAAACAGATTCAAATGGTGTGGTATGGTACAAGGTTTTTGTCAATGCTGATACATTGGGCTATGTACGCGGAGATTTGATTAAAAAATCAGGAGCTTCTGCGCCTATTACTAATACACCTTCCACAAGTAATGAAAACAATTCAAGTTCAACTACTACACAGGAAATTAATAAAAACGTAACTGTGGGTGCGACAACACAGGTTACTCCCATAGAGAGCCAGGGAGCAACCGTAACAAACGATAAAGTACGTGTCAGGGCTGAGGCTTCAACCGATTCTGCAATCGTAACACAGGTGAAGAAATCAACAGCGGTTACGGTTAACGGTCAGGCAAACGGAACTGACGGAAAAGTCTGGTATAAAATTTCTTTCGTGGCAGATGGCTCAGAGGTGACAGGTTTTATCCGTTATGACTTTGTCCGGTTATCCTCAGAAGTAGTTGTTATAGATGAAAATGAAACTTCACAGGAAACAGAGGAAACGGTAATCAATGAAGAAGTTGTGCCGGAAGATGAACCTGTGGTTGAACCGGTTAACAATGATTACGAACTGAAATATGAAACAGATGCTGATGGTAACAGCGATTGGTATCTTTATAATAATGTTGAAGGTGTAAAAAACAGCCTGACAGAATTTATGTCTGCGGCAGATACTAATGAAGAGTCTCTTATCGAAGCAGAAAAACTTTTAAAGAAACAGAAAATGGTAATTGTGGCACTGGCTATTATTATTGTATTTATGTTACTGGCTATAACACTGTTGTTCTTTAAAGTTAAAGATGCGGATTATGAAGAGTTTGAGGATTTTGATGAAAAGCCTGTAAAACAAGCAAACAACAATAATCAGGCACCACGCAATGTACGTCCTTCAAATGGTCAGCAGCGTCCTTCAAACGGTCAGCAGCAGCGTCCTTCAAATGGTCAGCAACAGCGTCCGGCAAACGGCCAGCAGCGTCCTTCAAACGGTCAGCAGCAGCGTCCGGCAAACGGCCAGCAGCAGCGTCCTTCAAATGGTCAGCAGCAGCGTCCGGCAAATAGTCAGCAGCAGCGGCCGGCGAATGGTCAAGGTCAGCGTCCGGCAAACGGTCAGCAGCGCCCGGCAAACGGCCAGCAGCAGCGTCCGGCAAATAGTCAGCAGCGTCCTGCAAACAGTCAGAATAGTGCGACCAACGAGGCGGGATGGAAAGCGAAGAATTTTATGACAGAGGATGATGAATTTGAATTTGAGTTTTTAAATTGGAGCGACAATGAGGATGTATAAATAAGACATTGGTTGTCGTAAAATGCATTTTCTTGACATATATAATATTAATATATATAATATCAACTGGTTAAAACGAGCATTAATTAAAGAAAGAGGTATAAAAAATGGAAGCTTTATTACAGATTTTATCAGATTTACATCCCGATGTTGATTTTGAAACACAGGAGAATCTTATTGATGGTATGATTTTAGATTCTTTTGATATCGTTACACTTATTTCAGAAATAAGCGAAGAGTTTGATGTTACAATTACTGCTGAACATATTATTCCTGAGAACTTCAACTCTGCAAAAGCATTATATGCTTTGATTGAAAAGCTGGAAGAAGAATAGGACAAATTTATAATTAGAAGTAAACAGGACTTGTGATATGTTATTTACATCGTATGAATTTTTAGGATTTATGATATTGTTGCTGGTATTATATTATATAATACCGGCAAAATATCAGTGGATATTGTTACTTACAGCCAGCGGGGTGTTCTATTATATTGCTAACCCCGTTTATTTGTTGTATATTTTCACGACTATTGCAACGGTTTATTTTGCGGCTTGTCAGATGGAGAAGCATTCGGATAAGAAAGTTTCCAAAATGGAAATCAGTCGTGAAGAGAAAAAAATATTAAAGAAGCAACAAAAGAAAATACGTAAAAGATGGATGATAGGCTGCCTTTTGGTTAATATAGGAATTTTGGTGGCCGTCAAATATTTGAATTTCTTTATTGAAAATATCAGTGCTGTTCTTTTAGCATCAAAAGAAACTGAGCAGCTTTTTTTTGTGTCTCTGGCTTTGCCCATGGGTATATCATTCTATACCTTCCAGGCAATCGGATATTTGGTGGATGTCTACAGAGGCACTGTTTCTGCTGAAAAGAATTTCTTTAAATTTGCATTATTTATTTCTTTCTTCCCTCAGTTAATACAGGGACCTATCAGTCGTTTTGGTGATTTATCGAAAACATTGTATAAGGAACACAAATTTGATTCAAAAACCGTTTGTTACGGACTGCAAAGAATACTGTGGGGATTTTTCAAAAAACTTGTTGTTGCAGACAGGATAATGGCAGCGGTGCTTACTATTGTAGGTGATATAGATACATATAACGGTGCGTATGCATTTGTAGGAATGATATTTTATACTATTCAGCTGTATGCTGATTTCACCGGCGGAATAGATGTTACAATAGGTATTGCCCAAACCTTGGGAATAACTGTACAGGAAAACTTTAACAGACCATATTTTTCAAAGTCCCTCAAGGAATATTGGAGAAGATGGCATATTTCCATGTCCAATTGGTTTAAGGATTATATTTTCTATCCTGTATCTACAAGTAAAGCAATTATGAATTTCTCAAAGTTCTCCCGTAGAACCTTTGGAGAACAGATAGGAAAGCGTCTTCCGGTGTATTTGTCATCCTTTGTTGTGTGGTTTACCACAGGTATTTGGCATGGCGCAAGCTGGAACTTTATAGCATGGGGACTTGGAAACTGGGTGGTTTTAATGGTATCACAGGAATTTGAACCTCTTTATATGCGTTTTCACAAGAGATTTAACGTGGGACAGAAATGGGGATATAAATTATTCCAGATTGGACGTACATTTATACTTGTATGTTGCCTTAATATGTTTGACTGTTATGTTTCGGTTGCTGATACTTTCAGGGCATTTGCATCAATGTTTACAGCTACCAATTGGCATATATTATGGGATGGTGAGCTTCTTAACTTAGGTATTAACGGACTTGACTATATAATATTGTGCTTTGGTATTATAGTGATGCTTTCCGTAAGCCTTGTGCAGCGTAAGGGAAAAATACGTGACATGATTGCGGCAAAAGCGTATCCCATGCGTTTTGCAATTTGGTTTGGATTATTTTTAGTTGTTCTTTTAATGGGTGCATATGGAGTAGGATACGATTCCAGTCAGTTTATTTATAACAGATTTTAACGATTAATGAGGAAAGTTCAAAATGAGTCAAAAGAGTAAAAAGTTGATTAAACTTTTTGTAACGATATTCATTATTGTGGGTATACTTTTTATTTTACAACGTCTGCTTGTACCAAAATATGTAAGCGGTATAGTGGAGGGTGCATTTGTTGCAGAGTTTTATGAGGAAGAAAATAAAAATTATGATGTGATTTTTGTAGGTGACTGTGAAGTGTATGAGAATTTTTCGCCCATACGTTTGTGGCAGGATTACGGAATTACATCATATATAAGAGGCAGTGCGGAACAGTATGTATGGCAGTCTTACTATTTACTGGAGGACACGCTGCGTTATACAACTCCGAAAGCTGTTATCTTTAATATTCAGGCAATGCAGTTTAATGAGTCCCAGTCAGAGGCTTATAACCGTATGACTTTGGAAGGCATGCGCTGGTCAGCGTCTAAGGTTAAGGCGATTAAAGCGTCCATGAAAGAGGACGAAAGTTTTCTTGATTATGTTTTTCCGATTTTGCGCTATCACACCAGATGGAGTGAACTTACCGCGGATGATTTTAAATACATGTTTGCAGGGAAAAAAGTGTCTCACAACGGTTATTATATGAGGGTTGATGTAAGACCTGTGGAGAGCGTTCCCGAGGGTAGAATGTTGTCCAATTACGATTTTGGTGAAAATGCATGGAAATATTTGGACATGATGCGCAAGTTGTGTGAAGAGAAGGGTGTCCCGCTTATATTAATAAAAGCTCCCAGTCTCTACCCTTATTGGTATGAGGAATATGACAGTCAGATAGTTGAATATGCGGATGAGCATAATTTGAAGTATATTAATTTCCTTGAGCTTGTTGATGAAATCGGTATTGATTACAGCACTGATACATATGATGCGGGACTTCATATGAATTTGGCAGGTGCAGAGAAACTGTCAGTATACCTTGGTAATGTTTTAAGAGAAGAATATGATGTTCCGGACAGAAAGAACGACGAAGAGTGGAACCGTATCTGGCAGGAAAAGATTGAGTTTTATGAAAGTGAAAAAGCAGCACAATATGAGCTTTATGGCATAAAGGTGGAATAATCTTACGAAAGCGGTGTAAAATTATGTGTGGTATTTGTGGAATATTTAATTTACGTCAGAAAAACACAATAGAAGAAAAGATTGTTGATAAAATGTTGCATGCAATCAGACACAGAGGACCTGACGGAAGTAACAAGATAATTAGCGAACAGGTTGCTTTGGGCTTTAACCGTTTGAGCTTTTTGGATTTATCAGGAGGTATGCAGCCTCTTTTAAATGAAGATAAGCGCATATCCATGATTTGTAATGGTGAGATTTTCAATTATCAGGAATTGAAGAGTGAGCTGATCGAAAAAGGTCACTCCTTCAGGACCGGCACTGACGTGGAAGTTATAATTCATTTATATGAAGAATATGGAACTGATTTTCCTAAATACCTTAACGGACAGTTTGCAATCGCTCTCTATGATGAAAATATTAAGCAGTTAATTCTGGTCCGTGACCAGATTGGAATTTGTCCGCTTTTTTATACTGTTGCGGATGACAGGGTTATATTCGCTTCTGAGATAAAAGCTATATTGGAATATCCGGGAATTGAGCGTAAGTTAAACATTAAAGCAGTGGACCAGCTTATGAACTACCCCGGTGTGGTATCTCCGAATACCTTCTTTAAAAATATCTATTCATTGAGAGCCGGTCACATGCTTCTTATAAAGCCGGAAGAAGATATTAAAGATATTGAATATTGGGATTTGATATATAGTGAGGAAGAAGAGGATAAGGGGGAAGCATATTATGTGGAACGCCTTAGGGAGCTTCTTAAGAAAGCTATATCAAGACGTCTTATAGCGGATGTGCCTATCGGATTTTACGTTTCCGGCGGACTTGACAGTTCGATTGTAGCATGCTATATAGGTAAGTTTTTATTAAACAGTTATTATTCTTTTTCTGCTGAAATCGGTGATGCGGATTTGGATGAAAGCCGTTTCCAGAAAATTGTGCGCGACTGTGTTCGGTCCACACATTACAGTACAAAGGTTGCAGAAAAGGAAATCTGGGACAATCTTTATAATGTGATTTATCATGCGGAAAGCGCGGTAAAGGAAAGTTATGACGTGGCGGCATATATGTTGTCAGGGCTTGTAAGTCAGTCCCCAGCGAAAGCGGTTTTGACAGGACAGGGGTCCGATGAATTTTTCTGCGGATATGTGGGATATATGGTTGATATGTTCCGCAATATGCAAAAAGGCAAAATGTCTAAGGAAGAGTGCGAAATTAACGAAAGACTCTGGGGGGATCCATATTTCAGATATGAAAGAGACCACCATGAAATCAGAAAAATACATACACAGATATACAGCGCCGATGTAAGAGGCGAGGTAAATAATTTCTCAGCATTTGCCGAAAGTCCCATTAACGTGGAACGTGTTAAGAATCTTAGTTCACAAAAGAGAAGATCTTATATTGATTATAAATTACGTTTATCTGACCATTTGCTTGGAGAGCATGGTGACAGAATGTTCTTTTCACATTCCGTTGAAGGACGTCATCCTTTTCTGGATGCCGAGTTGCTTGAATTTGTGAAAACCATTCCGGATAAATATAAATTAAAGGGTGTAAATGAGAAATACATCCTGAAAAAAGCCGGTGAAGGAATTGTTCCGGATGAAATATTGAAGAGAAAGAAATTTCCATTCCAGGCTCCGGGAATGTCTTCGCTTATAGGAAAACAGACAGGCATTGATTTCCTAAGTGACGAGCTTATTAAAAAGTATGGCGTATTTGATCTGAACAAGATTAACGAACTGAAAAAAATGTATGGTCAGGATGATTTTAAATTAATGGGAGCTTATGAGATTGATTATCTGCTTATTGCCATGACAGTGACAATGCTTTGTGAGCAGTATTCCCTTTCCCTTTAGAATACAAATGGACAATAGAGGGATAAAGATTTACGAACGTACGGAGAAAAGATATGAGCACGGCTGGTAAAAAGAAAAACAGAAATTATAATAGCAATAAAAAAAGGGTAAAAATCCAGGATGAAATGGCCAAAGAACAGTTGCAGGAAGTGTTGTATGAGGATTTAACCGATGCGCAGCCTTTGGAAGAAGATATCCCGGAGGAAGAGTTATTTGAAATAGTTGATCTCGATGAATTCCCATTAAATGAATCAGAAGAGTACTATGAAGAACCGGCAGAGGAGTATTACGAAGACTCCGAAGAAGAATATTACGAAGAGTCCGAAGAAGAATATTACGAAGACTCCGAAGAGGAATATTATGAAGAACCGACGGAAGAGTATTACGAAGACTCCGAAGACCCGGTAGAGGAACCTGCTGATACAATTCAGGAAGTGGCAGAAGTACAGGATGCTCCGGAGGTTACGGAACCACAGAACAATGAAGATGTAATTGAACTTTGGGAGACTGTAAAGGTTCCCGAAAAGAAAAGTTATAAGAAATTACTTCTTATTCCCGCAATAATTCTGGCGATTGCCCTAGTCAGCATTATTACGATATTTATTTATGAAAAATGCTTCATTTACACCTTGTGCAGGGTTGAAGCAGGTATAGATGTGGCGGCAGATGATTTCCTGAAAAAGGAACGTGTCCGTTTTACCGATGCCGGTGATGAAATTGACGTTACTGTACCGGGAGAATATAATCTTATTGTTAATATAGGGCTGTTTAACAGCCGTTGCAAACTTATTGTAGAGGATACAACCGCACCTGTTGTTAATCTCGTACCTTTAACCGTTGAATTCGGTCAGACTTGTGAAGTGACGGATTTTGTGGAAAGTATCGATGATGCAACACAGACAACCATTGCATACGAAAGCGAACCTGATTTTTCCCTTAAAGGCGAGCAGGCGGTTAAAATTGTAGTTACCGATGCAGGCGGCAATACAACCGTGGCAGAAACAAGACTTATGATTTCAGCGGTAGTAAGCGTGCTTGATGTTGAAATCGGTGGAGAGGCTCCTGAAGTTGCTGATTTTGTTATAAGTGGTGATAATGCCGAACTGGTAACGGATATCAGTACAATTGATTATTCTGTTTTGGGCTCACACGAAGTTGAAGTGAGTGTGGACGGAATGACTCACAAAGTTACTATGAACATTATAGATACTGTTGCACCGGTTGTTCAGGTTAAGGATATTAGCGGATTTTTGCTTGTTCAAAGAAATGCCGAGGATTTTGTAACAAGCGGGGAAGATGCAACGGAAATTACATATTCCTTTGAGACACAGCCTGATTTTACTGTTGCAGGTACTCAGGATGTAGTTGTGGTCGCCACCGATGAAGGCGGCAATCAGACAAAGAACACTGTTAAATTAACCTTAGAGAATGATACGGAGGCACCGGTTATTACTAAAGCCGATGACATGGTGGTTATCATTGGAAACAGTGTTTCTTACAAGGCAAATGTGAAAGCAGAGGATAACTGCCCGGACGGATTGGAAATTATTGTTGATTCTTCAGCGGTAAATCTTAACGAAGTAGGAACCTACCCTGTTACATATACGGCTAAGGATTTGGCAGGCAATACTACAAGTGTTACCGTTAATCTTACGGTTAAAGAGCAGACTTACGATATTGAAACTGTCAATGCGTTATGTGATCAGGTGCTTGCACAAATTATAACCGACGGAATGTCCCAGCGTGATAAAGCCCAGGCAATATATAATTATACAAGAAGCCATGTAAGTTATATAAGCTATTCAGAAAAAGGAAATTATGTGCAGGCTGCATATGAGGGACTTGCAGAAGGTAAAGGTGACTGTTACGTATTTGCATGCGTATCCAAGGTTCTTTTGACAAGAGCAGGAATTACCAACATGGATATTGAAAAAATCCGTGTAAACAATACAATGCATTTTTGGAATCTGGTTGATATAGGAGACGGATGGGGGTGGTATCATTATGATACGACACCCAGAAAAGACGGAACTAAGTTTTTCTTATGGACGGATGCACCTTTGAGAGCATATTCGGATTCCCATAATGATTCACATAACTATGATCCGGCATTGTATCCTACAATAAATCCGTAAAGAGGATGAGTATATGAAAACGTTAGGTATTATAGGTGGTCTGGGACCTATGGCGACGGCATATTTTCTTCAACTGATTACAAATATGACGGATGCCGGTAAAGACCAGGAGCATATAGAGGTATTGCTTCATTCCAAACCGCAGATTCCCGACAGAACCGGTTATATTCTGGGAATAAGCAAAGAAAATCCCATGCCCCATCTGGCCCAAATTGGAAAAAAACTGACGGAACAGGGCGCGGATATTATAGCGATACCATGTATAACGGCTCATTTTTTCCAAAGTAAACTGGAAGAAGAAATAAAGTGTCCCATTATAAATGCCATAGATGAAACAGCCCTTTATCTCAAGGAAGAAAAGATTACAAAAGTGGGAATTATGGCTACTGACGGAACAATTAAAAGTGAATTGTTTCAGAATGTAATGAAAAAATACGATATTGACTGTGTCATACCACAGACTCCTTTTCAGCAAAAAGTCATGTCGATTATATACGACAATGTTAAAGCGGGAAAAGAAATAGATATGGAGGCTTTTGAAGAGGTTTCACATCATCTTTTCGGAAGCGGTGCCCAGGTTATACTTTTAGGCTGTACTGAACTTTCCATGGTTAAACGTGACTGTGAAATAAAGGCAGGTTACCTGGACGTAATGGAAGTACTGGCACGTTGTGCGGTGGTAAACTGCGGTAAATTGAAACAGGAATATAAGCATTTAATTACAAGGTGAGGAAATTATGCAGAATCATGTACTGGACTATTTAAATAACATAGTAAAAGTTAAACCCGATAAGCTGGCATTTGCCAATGAAACGGAAGGAATGACCTTTAAACAGGTATATGACCAAAGCCGGGCGGTAGGAACCTTTATACATCAAAAGGATATTTATAAAAAGCCTGTAGTTGTATTTATGAATAAGCATCCGAAAGAAGTAACAGCTTTTTTTGGTGTTATAACAGCGGGATGTTTTTATGTGCCCATTGATGAAGAAATGCCGGCAGGAAGAATCCAGCTGATTCTTGACAATGTGCAGTCGCCCCTTATAATATGTGATGAAAAGACAAAAGCGGTCGCGGATACCTTTAAATTCGGCGGAGAAATTGTTTTATATGATGATATATGCAATACTTCCGTGTGTGATGAAGCACTTTCAGTAATTTATAATAAAGCAATTGATACTGATGCCATATATATTGTGTTTACATCGGGCTCTACAGGAATTCCCAAAGGTGTAGCTGCATGTCACAGATCAGTTATAGATTATATTGAACAATTATCTGAAACGCTGGAATTTAATGAAAACACAATTTTCGGTAACCAGACACCTTTGTATTTTGATGCATGTTTGAAGGAATTGTATCCTACACTTAAATTCGGTGCTACCACATACCTGATACCAAGAAGTCTGTTTAAACTTCCCATTAATCTTGTAGAGTTCATGAACGAAAAGAAGATTAATACGGTATGCTGGGTGGTTTCAGCACTTACAATGATTTCAGCCTTTGGTACATTTAAATCGGCTGTACCCAAGTATCTTCATACCATTGCTTTCGGAAGCGAAGTTTTCCCTATTAAGCAGTTTAACTTATGGAAATCGGTTCTGCCGGAAGCGAAGTTTACAAATCTCTACGGACCTACTGAAGGTACGGGAATGTGCTGTTTTTACAAGGTTGACCGGGATTTTGAACCGGGAGATGTTATACCGATAGGACGTCCCTTTAAGAATACGGAAATCATTTTGTTAACCGAAGAAAATAAACGTGCCGGTGAAGGCGAAGTGGGCGAAATCTGTATCAGAGGAACTTCCTTGACATTGGGATATTATAACAATCCTGAGAAAACACAGGAAGTATATGTGCAGAATCCTCTTAATACAGCGTATCCGGAGCTTATTTACAGAACAGGCGATTTAGGTAAATACAATGAGCGCGGTGAACTCATATTTGTATCAAGAAAAGATTACCAGATTAAGCATATGGGCCACAGAATTGAGCTGGGCGAAATAGAAGTAAATGTTAATATGCTTGAAGGTATCAAGCTTGCAGGATGCATTTACGACGAAGTTAAAGGCAAAATAGTTCTGTTCTATGTGGGAACCCTTACAGATAAGGAGCTTGCAGTATTATTAAAAGATAAGCTTCCAAGATATATGCTCCCCAACAGAATTGTGAAGCTTGATGAGATGCCACTTACTGCAAACGGTAAAATTGACAGAGTAACATTAAAAAAAATATATAATAACTAGAAAGAGGAAAGAAATATGAAAAAATTAATTGTTTCAATGTTTTTGGCAGCATCATTAATGGTTGTGGGATGTGGCGGCAGCAGCGAAAAAGTTATTTCAGGTGATGTGCACAATATAACAGAAGATACTGTTGATACCACAGAAGATACCACAGCACAGACCACAGAAGAGGACAGTGCTTCTGCTGAGGAAGGTTATGTATTTGAAAATAGCGGTGTATCAATTGTTATTGATGCTGACGCAGCAGATTACATAGCTGCATTGGGAGAGCCCCTCTCTTATTACGAAGCTCCCAGCTGTGCATTCGGTGATTTGGATAAGATTTATACATTCAGCGGATTTGAACTTGATACATATTCTCTTGAAGGTGTGGATTATGTGTCTGCAGTTATTTTAAAAGATGATTCAGTAGCTACACCGGAAGGTTTGTGCATCGGTGATGCTTCCGACAAAGTTGTTGAAGTATACGGAGAAGCTACAAGTTCAGATGAAAATTCAATGACATACGTAAAAGACCATATGAAACTGTGCATTATGATTGAAGACGGCACTGTTGCCAATATACAGTATCTTTCAAGGGTTCTTGAGTAATCAGGTATTTTTAGCCGGTGTTATTATTATTGACATTAACAACTACGTGTTATATCATAAGTATAACATGTGGTTGTTTTTTTATGTATATACGGGAAAGGAAGCAACATGATTATAGAGATTGATTTTAACAGTGATGAAGCCATATATCTTCAACTGCGTAATCAGATAATTATGGGAATTGCCACATCGCGGTTGTGTGAAGGTGATTCTCTGCCGTCTGTAAGGCAGCTTGCGGACTCAATTGGGATTAATATGCATACAGTTAATAAAGCATATACAGTTTTGCGGCAGGAAGGATTTGTGAAGGTAGACCGAAGAAAAGGTGCTGTTATAGCGGTTGATATTGATAAGATTAAAGCAATGCAGGAACTTACACAGGAATTAAAAGTTGTGCTTGCAAAGAGCAGTTGCAAGAATATTTCCAGGGAAGAAGTGCATGCTTTAATTGATGAAATTTATGAGAGTTATGGAGGACCATATTGATGCAGGCATCACAATTCACACCAAAAGCATCCAGAGCGTTAAATTTAGCAGCAGGTATTGCCAGAAAGCTGCAGCAGGGATATGTTGGCTCTGAACACATACTTATAGGATTATTGAAGGAAAGAACGGGAGTTGCGGCAAATGTTCTTATAGATAACGGTGTAACCGAATCTAAAGTTATAGAAATGGTGGAGCAGCAGATAGCTCTGCAGGGTGGTGTAGCCATTAAAGAGAAGGAAGGGTATACCCCCCGTGCATTAAAGATTTTGGAAGAGGCTCATGCACAGGCAGAACGATTTGAGGCAGGTAAGACAGGAACGGAGCATATACTTTTGGCAATTATAAAGGAGGGCGAGAATATCGCCGTAAGACTCCTTAATACATTGGGCGTTTCCGTACAGAAAATTTATGTAGATGTTCTGATTGCCATAGGACAGGACGGCAATCTGTATAAAGAAGATCTGTCTAAAGCCAAATCCGGCAAAAAGAAAAATACTTCTGTGTTAGAACAGTACAGCCGTGATTTAACAAAGCTTGCGGCGGAGGATAAGTTGGACCCGGTAGTGGGAAGAGAAGATGAAATACAACGTGTTATACAGATTTTAAGCCGCAGAACCAAGAATAATCCCTGCCTTATCGGTGAACCGGGCGTGGGTAAAACTGCTGTGGTAGAAGGGCTGGCACGCAAGATTGTATCGGGAGATGTTCCTTTTACGATTCAGAATAAAAGGCTTCTGACACTGGATTTGTCAGGTATGGTAGCCGGCAGTAAATATCGTGGAGAGTTTGAAGAACGTATTAAGAAAGTCATAAAAGAAGTAATATCCGATGGTAACGTTATATTATTCCTTGATGAACTTCATACACTTATCGGTGCAGGCGGTGCGGAGGGAGCAATTGATGCTTCCAATATACTAAAGCCATCACTGGCAAGAGGAGAGATTCAGTTAATCGGTGCTACTACCATAACTGAATATCGTAAATATATCGAGAAGGATGCTGCCCTTGAACGCCGTTTCCAGCCTGTTAATGTGGAGGAACCCACTGAGGAAGAGGCAATAAGGATTCTTAAAGGTGTTGCAGGCAAATATGAGGAACATCATCGTGTAACAATCCTGCCGGAAGCAATTGAGGCAGCAGTACGTTTATCTGCCAGATATATTAATGACAGAAATCTGCCCGATAAGGCAATAGACCTTATAGATGAAGCTGCTTCTGCGGCACGTATAAAGACTATGCTTGTTCCCGATAAGATGAAAGAATTATCGGATGAAATAAAGAAGTTCGACTGTCAGATTGAACAGGCAATACGTATGGAGGCGTATAGTGTTGCCGGAGAATATAAGAGAAGACAGGATGAACTCATTACCCAGTATGAGCGTATGAAAAAGCGCATTGAAAAGGCTAAAGAAAAAGAAGAATTTGTTATCGGTGATAATGAAATAGCTGAAGTAGTTGCCATGTGGACAAAGATTCCCGTAAAGAAACTGGCTGAGAAAGAAAGCGAGAAATTATTAAAGCTTGAGGACACTCTTCATAAGCGTGTAATCGGTCAGAAGGAGGCCGTTACGGCAGTAGCAAAGGCTATGCGGAGGGGACGCGTGGGACTTAAGGACCCTAATCGTCCTATAGGCTCTTTCCTGTTCCTTGGTCCTACAGGTGTGGGCAAAACTGAACTGTCTAAGGCTTTGGCAGAGGCTGTGTTTGGCTCTGAGAATGCCATGATTCGTGTAGATATGTCTGAATACATGGAGGGACATTCGGTATCCAAGATGATTGGCTCGCCTCCGGGATATGTAGGATTTGATGATGGAGGACAGTTATCTGAAAAGGTAAGGCGTAATCCTTATTCAGTAGTGCTTTTTGATGAAATTGAAAAGGCCCATCCGGATGTATTTAATATATTGCTTCAAGTGTTGGATGACGGTCATATTACGGATTCAAAGGGACGTAAAGTAAGTTTTAAGAATACGGTTCTTATAATGACTTCAAATGCAGGTGCCCAAAGAATTGTAGAGCCTAAAAATCTTGGTTTTGCGGCAGAGTCAAATGAACAGAAGGATTATGAGAAGATGAAGACTTCTGTTATGGAAGAGGTTAAGAAGATGTTTAAACCTGAGTTTATCAATCGAATTGATGAAATAATGGTATTCCATCCCCTTAACAACGACGATATGAAGCAGATTACTTCTTTACTTGCGTCCGGATTGATTAAACGCTGTAAAGAGCAGATGGATATTCAACTGACGGTTTCTCCTGCGTTAAAGGAACATCTTGTTAACAAGTACGCTGAGAAAAAGATGGGAGCAAGACCTTTAAAAAGAGCGGTGCAATCTGTTATCGAGGATGCGCTTGCAGAGGAGATTTTACGTAAGAATGTGCAGCCGGGAGACAGGGTTGCGGCGGGCTTTAAAGGCGGTAAGGTAACTTTCAAAATATTGTAGAAAAAAACAGGAATTTGTATTATACTAAAATTATAATTGTATTGGAATTTGATAAGCAAATTTTAGGAGGACATAAGATATGGCTATAGTGGAACAATTGATTCGTTCCGAACAGGATGGTACTATAAGTTTTGGTAATCATAAGCTTGAAGCTAAGGCTAAAGCAGAAGATTACAAGCATGCAGGCGACCTTTACAAGGTTAAGACTTACAATACCATGACTAAGCTTGAGAAAAACGGTATGTTTTTATACGAGTCCGTTCCGGGCACCAGCGTGCTTAATTTTAAGGAACAGGCAGAAGGCGTTGAATTTGTGGTAGAGGGCGATGGTGATGCTCAGATTACCATTGGTCTTAGCGATGAAACTGAATATGAAGTATATGTAAAAGATGACAAAGTAGGCACAATGAGTACAGGTCTTGGCGGCAAGCTGAATATCAGTGTGGAGCTTGCAGGTGAGGGCGAAGTGGCAGTTAAGGTAATACAGGCATAATATGGCAAAAGGTAAGACTACGACAGTTTATTACTGTCAGAATTGCGGGTATGAATCTTCTAAGTGGATGGGGCAGTGTCCCGGATGCAGGGAGTGGAATACCTTTGTAGAAGAAACAGTATCAACCGGATCAATTAAGAACAAAAATACGGCAGGTGGGAGTACAAAAGTGCTCTCACCTGTAAGTTTAAACAAAATTGAAATGGGTGAGGAAGAAAAAGTTCATACAGGTATTAAGGAGCTTGACAGAGTTCTTGGCGGAGGAATAGTTCCGGGTTCACTGACTTTAGTGGGAGGAGATCCGGGAATCGGCAAATCTACCCTGTTGTTACAGGTGTGCAGGAATCTGTCGGCTAAAGGACATGAGGTTTTGTATATTTCCGGAGAAGAATCACTAAAGCAGATTAAGATTCGTGCAAACCGTATGGGAGAATTTTCTGAGAAACTTACGCTTTTGTGTGAGACTAATCTTGAAAGTATAGAAGAAGCTATACGCCGTTATAAACCTGAAATGGTCATTATAGATTCTATTCAGACCATGTATAGCGATAATGTGTCGGCAGCACCGGGAAGTGTGTCACAGGTAAGGGAATCCACAGGTGTCTTTTTGCAGCTTGCAAAGGGGCTTAATGTATCTATATTTATCGTGGGTCATGTGACAAAAGAAGGTACTGTGGCAGGTCCGAGAGTGCTTGAACACATGGTAGATACTGTGCTTTATTTTGAAGGTGACAGGCATGCTTCATACAGGATTCTCCGCGGCGTTAAGAATCGTTTCGGTTCAACCAATGAAATCGGTGTATTCGAGATGAATCAGGTGGGACTTGTTGAGGTGGAGAACCCTTCGGAATATATGCTTAGCGGAAGACCTGATAATGCAAGTGGCTCTGTTGTTGTATGCTCAATGGAGGGCACACGACCTATACTTATAGAGATTCAGGCGTTGGTGTGCAATAGTAATTTTGGGTTTCCTAAGAGGCAGGCGACAGGAACAGACTTTAACCGCGTAAATCTTTTGATGGCGGTTTTGGAAAAAAGGCTTGGACTTCAGATGTCTGATTGTGATGCATATGTCAATGTGGCAGGCGGCATGCGAATCAGTGAACCTGCACTTGACCTTGGAATGGTCATGGCCATTGTATCAAGCTTTAAGAACAGAGCACTGGATGAAAAGATGATGGTGTTTGGCGAGGTGGGACTTAGTGGCGAAGTCCGTGCAGTCAATATGGCGGAACAACGTGTTCAGGAAGCAGCAAAACTTGGATTTACCACTGTGGTTATGCCGGATGTCTGCGCCAAAGGAATAACAGTAAAAAGTGATATACGTATAATAGGTGTAAAATCAGTTCAGGATGCCATTGATTTAATATAATCAAGGCATCCTGCTTTTTATTGGGTATTAATTGCATTAAAGATAACATCCTCCACGGTTTCACAGACAAAGTCTGCCTGAGCCCGGATGTGAGGCATTGCTGATGATACGGCATAGCCTATACCGGAGAGTTTTAACATGTTGATGTACTCAGTATTATTGGTTACAAGATAACTGGTGTTCTCTCCGGAGACCATAATCTCACCTTCGGGGTGTGATTGCATATCGGCAATGAGTTCCATGGCAAGTTCCCGGTCAAATACAGATTTGTGGATTACTTTGTCGTCATGTACTACAAGACAGCCGTTTTCTGAAATGTAGCTTACGTTATTTGCGTGGGGACCAAGAAGTCTGCGCAAATTACCGTACTGTCTGCCGCTTGCGGCAATGAAGGGTATGCCGGCATCAAGAAGCATGGTTACCATGTCGTAGAAGCGGGCAGGGGGCTCTGTCATGCCTTCCCGTATAATTGTTCCGTCAAAATCACTGGCAACCGCCAGAATCTGTGTATCATTAATTATCATAAGTACCTCCGGTTCGTCATATAAATATAACGTGTTTTGACAGGTTTGTCTATAATATAAGTAAAAACTTTGGTTAATTTTCAGTCCTAGCGCAACCAGGGAATAAAATAAGCAACTGTCAAGGTTAGTGCCACTTTAGGCATCCCGAAACAGTTGCTTTTTTGATGTATTTAGGACCTTTAAATTAATATAAAAGGACACGAATAAGACAAAACCTTGGTTTTGTCACACTTATTGCAATCAGTAACCAATATAAAAAGACGGTTGCACTAACTTTTAGCCTGAAAACATTGCTATATTAATCATATTAGCATATAATATTAATATAAAGAACAGTTTTTAAGATTATATGTAACCTATGATTCCTGGTTCTGTTCGTACAGAACGCTTCGGGATAATGATTAAATTAAAAAGAAGGATACATATCCTTGTAATTACCTTTATTACCGGGAATATGTAAAAAGTACAGAAATGTGTTCTTTTCTTTCCCTATAGCAAAAAATCTGTCATACTTATGATATGTTTTTAGAAAGGGAGTAACGTGAGTTAACCGTTCTTGTAATACGGAAGCCAAGTGGCAGTAACTATTAACAAAGTCTGCCAATGGCAGACGGATTTATGAGAAACGAGAAGTGTATATGGAGGTTAGAATCATGCAGGGCAATAAATGGAATATTGCATTAGGTCTTATAAAAGTAGATGGCTTAAAACCCACACAGGAATTTCTTACATTAACAGAAAAAGAAAAGCGCGGGGAAATAACAACAAATGACATTCGTCATATATTGAACCAAAAATACCGAGTGAAAGGCAATGCGTGATATTTATGTGTACGAAGGAACTGATGTTTTAATTAACAAATTAGGCATCTTAGACTTCGAAGAATTAAAAGAGGCCGAAGCTCATTATTGTGGTAATGCATTAGCTGAATTAGTTGAAGACCCCGAAAAAGGGAATTTTGATGAAATTCATTTGCAACGAATACATTATAGAATATTCAGTGATATTTATGAATGGGCAGGTGAGTTCAGAAAAGTAAATATTGAAAAATCAGAGAATGCTTTGTCTGGATTATCAGTAGAATATTCTGATATGTTTGACATAAGGAAAGAACTGATAAATATTACAACTAAAATGAAGCAAGAACAATGGGGTGTTTCGCATGAAAAGAATGTAGAATTACTTTCTTTTTATTTAACCGAAGTGTGGAAAGTGCATCCGTTCAGAGAGGGAAATACCCGGACAGTTATGTTTTTCTTTTATGAATACATGGAATATCTGGGAATCGAACTCGACAAAGAATTGCTTTCTGATAATTCGGAATATGTGAGAACGGCTATGGTAGCAGCATCGTTTTCTTTAGAAAATGTATGTGAAAGAAATTACACGTATCTGAAAGCGATTTTAGATGAGGCTTTAGTGAATACTGTTTAACCTATAACTCACAAACTGGAAAGTCTACTGCCAAAGTAGGCTTTCTTTTTTTGTGGCTGTTTTGTCAGATTTAATGCAACCTTCCATATTTTGTCAAAGTTATTGCAACAAAGGTTGCATTGGGTTTGCAAATTTAGGGAGTAAAAACTTTCCAAAAACGTAAAAATTTCTCTTGCACTGTACATATAAGCTATGCTATAATGTTTCTCGGTGGAAAGATACACTACAATTTCATAGGGGAATAGTACAGCGGTAGTGCGGCGGTCTCCAAAACCGTTAACGGGGGTTCGATTCCCTCTTCCCCTGCTGAAAAAATCCTTTAAAATCTGATTTGGTTTTAAAGGATTTTTTTGTTTGCAGTATGTTTTGTATATTACCATACAAACGGTATCAGCCGATATTTCACCTTCTGTTTATATTCTTTATACCCATCAAGTTCTTTTTCAAGAAATTCCTCTTCACCCTTAATTCTCTTTGCAATAATAAAGGGATAAGCAAGGAAAATTATAAATGAGTAAACGGACCCCAGTACAAGGGGCATTGATAAAAATAAAAGCAATGTGACACTATACATGGGGTGTCTGACAATGCCATACAGCCCGGTGTCGATGACCTTTTGGCTTTCCTGGACTTCTATGGTACGGCTAAGGTATGTATTCTCTCTAAGAACTTCTGCATATAAAATATATGCAAGAAGAAACACTGCTGCAAAAACAATTACAACATATTTGGGCAGGCTATACCACCCAAAACGGAATCCTAATCCGGCAATAATAAAGCCTGCTAAATACATAAGTCCGCTGAGTTTAATAACAATATCCTGGTCCTTTTGTTTTTCTTTGGCATTAAGTCTTCTTTCTAAAAGCCCCGGATTAATAAACATCATCACGATTCCGACAATAAACATTGGAATAAATAAAATCCCCATAAATAACCAACCATTAAAAAATGAAAAGGTTCCTGCAGGTAAAAATATTAATAAACCAACCAAAACAATGCCTAATAAAAATTTAGTTATGGCCTGAATGAATAATTTTAAAGTCATAGTAATAGTCCTTATAAATTTTAGTTTGAATTTTCGAAAGCTGCATTCATGGCATTATCAAATGTAGATACCGAAATACTGCCTGCTACGGGTGTGCGGTATGTAGGTACCATGCTTTCAAAAGGATGGAAGTATACATACTGTGATGTTGCGTTTATGTCGGAGAAAATGCCTTCAGCAACAAGCTCCGGATTGCTGCCGTCCTTGTACATTCGCATAAGACAGGGATCCTGTGTGGAACTTTTCTGATAATAAATCATGTCACCGCATAAGTTATATGTATCTATTCTGTCATTGGTTAGTACTTCAATAACGTTGCCGGAAAGTGAATAGCGGCAAAGTCTGTAATTGTTAGCCACGTCCATATAATAAACGTAATCACCTTCTACTATGGGATACCAGAGGTTACCGGACCATACGGAGATTATGGAGTTATCGTTGGTGTTTAGTGCATAAAGCTCATGGTCATCCTCGGAACCGTTAAAGTAAATTGTGCTTCCTACTGCACACGCAGGGTTGATTAAGGTGTCAGATATTAACTGTTCCTCGCTGCAATCAATTTTCTGCTTATAAAAGTGAGGTCCCTTTTCATCGGACACAAGATAATAAAGGTAGTTATTTACAAGCTGCATGGAGAAGGCAGGTGAGGTACTGAAGCACTCGGCCTCTTTACCGCTTAAATTACTTCTGTAGATGCCGTTTCTGGTACGCATATATCCCAGTCCTGCGGAGCCGTTTGCGGCAGTCTGGAAATAATACAGGTAATTGCCGCCGGCATTGATTAATTCCACCGGGGCGGAGCTTATTTTCTTAATATCAGATTCATCTGGATTCATTGAATAGAGGGTATTGCCATCATATGGGTTTGAAAAGTATACAATACCGTTATGTTCGCAGAAAAGTCCGCGGTTATTAATATTGCCGGCAGTGTTGCCGATAGTTCCTTCCGGGTTCATGGTTACTTTCTCGGAATAGACTGCCATGGTAATTAATATAACAAAAAGAAGTATGGAAAGTACTGTAATAAGTACGGCTTGTAAACGCTTGTTCATAATAACCTCCGCTTGCTGATATGCACCTATTATAGCCTTTATTTTACTTGCTATCAAGTGGGATTTGGTATAAGATAATTTAAGAAGTTTAAATTATTTTTTTGATTTGGAGATTGGTAAAATGGTAGATTTAAGTGTGCTTAGAGAGAAACTTGACGGCATAGATAAAAGAATCGTGGAGCTTTATGAAGAACGTATGGATGTGTGTGCCCAAGTCGCCGAATATAAGATAGAAACAGGTAAGAAAGTTTTTGATAAAGTAAGAGAGAACGAGAAGCTTAATGCGGTTAAAGCGCTTACCCATAATGAGTTTAATCGTCATGGAGTGGAAGAGCTTTTTGAGCAGATTTTGTCATTGAGCGGTATGTTAAAGTATCATATGCTGGCTGAAAAGGG
>CAZGSF010000019.1:0-27268 GCA_964528145.1 uncultured Lachnospiraceae bacterium
TCCCATTAACGGCATGTTATCACCTCTAGTTCCTACTGTTTTGCATCAAATCCGCCACGGTTCACACCCATGCTGTTACCTGCACTGTAAGCTCCCTTATTATACTCTGCTGTCTCAGGAGCCGTCTTCATGGCTTGAATCAGATTCATATCAAATTCTACCATTTCAAGGGCATGACCTATTAATTCCCTGTTCTGATTGTTAACCATCTGTACATTTTTAACTATGCTTTTAAGGCGGTCATGAACATCTGCAAGATTCTGACGTTCTATCGGTCTTGCTTCAAGCATGTCGATAAGATTAGCCAGTTTTAAAGTTTTAACATCCTTGTTAAGTACGTTGGCAATGTCAATAATATTTTCAGACCTTTGTTTTTCAAGATTATTAAGTCTGCTGACAACGATTTGTTCTTCATCCGTGATTTGTTGCAGATTCTCAAGATCACCGGCCACTATGACCGGTGTCTTTTTCATAGATAATTCCAAGAGTTTCTCGTACTCGGAGCTTTCCTTATTCAAAATATCAATCAGATTCTCCATTAAACTCGCCACGGAAATTACCTCATTTCATTGTATTTCTGAAAAAGTTTCTCTGCAAAGCTCTCTACATCAACTTCATAGGTTCCGTTCTCAATACGTTCTTTGATAGGAGCCGTAACCTCTTCCCTGATGTTGGGTGCACCGGCCATTGCTGCTTTGGCAGTCTGAATATCTTTTCCCATACTGCTAATCTGCACTCTGTCAGTAACACCGGGCTTTGCCGTTTTCTGAGCACTATGTGTTTTAGTCAGATTATAAACCTGCTGCACCTGTGTATAAGCATCTATACGCATATGACTCCTCCTTCCTGTTCTTAATTTCTTACTTATTTTATCGGAGATTTTACGGGATACTTTATAGCAAAATTACAAAAACATTATGTTAATAAAAAAAGATTGCCGCATTGGCAACCTTTCTTTATTTTCAATTATAATTTCTTCGTTCCATGAGTTCACGTTCTAAAACCTTAGAAAAAGAACCTGCGCTGTTATGCACCTCTTTGAAAGGAATTTCCGTTTTCCTTTCCTGGTCATACGTAGCTGCACCTCTTGAAGATACAGCCGATAACGAATTAATCATATAAGCCGATGAAAATAATAAAGCTGCGACAATCCCCTCCTTGGGTGTGTATTTTATCAGTTCCTTTATGTAATATATTTATCGGCTTATTCTGTTAAAACTTTAGTACTTTAGGACTATTTTTGTGTAATTTAAAAATCACCTTTCCGTTCCAGCATTCTCCAATAAACAGCTAATACCACACTGCTTAAAATCCAAGTGAGCGGGAATCCACTGAGGGTCAATATTACATTATTGTAAGGTTTTGCAATAATTTCAACCCACACAACACTCAGTGCACTTACGGTTATAAAACTGCTCATCATTGCAAAAAATGATCGTCCCACGCCTCGGAGAGCACCTATATAAATTTCACCCGCTGTGTACAAAATAAGACATGCAGAGAGGAATCTTAACTGTTCAACACCGTATTGAAGCACCATCATATCTTTGGTGAATATTCCTATAAGGAATTTTGCTGCCACCTGATAAATCAATGTCATAGATAATGTTATTCCAACAGCCATAAGCAGTGCCTGCTTTACTCCGGCCTGAACCCTGTCGTATTTCTGCGCTCCTTTGTTCTGACTTACAAATGCCGTCACTGTTATACCAAGTGCCGCCATTATAGTCCAGTAAAACTGTGCAATTTTACTGTAAGCAGTCCACGCAGCCACAATATCTGTACCAAACAGGTTGATATTTGCCTGAATAATACCATTTGATATACCATACATAATAGTGTGCACTCCCGTGGGTAATCCGGCTTTTAACACTTCTACAAGGTATATTTTATTAATCGTAGGTTTAAGCCAATTATCTATTTTGATATTTTCATTCCTACGCAGTACATATAAGACAAGTATACAGGATACCACCTGAGACAATACAGTTGCATATGCCACACCGTCAACGCCTCTATGAAATACGAGTACGAACACAAGATTCATAATTATGTTAACCGTACTTCCGACAATCCCAAGAACCATAGGTATTTTAGAATCGCCCAGCGCACGCAGGATACTGATTCCCATATTATAAACCAGACCAAGCAAGGTTCCCGAAAATATAATGCGCATATACGTAATGGCGTCCTGCATAATGTCATCCGGTGTATTCATTAACAGTAATAATTTAGGAGTAAGTATATAACCTATTATACCAATTCCTATTCCACCTATTACCGCTATGCACATAGAAGTTTTTATTGTATCAGCAACCGCTTTCTCCTTATCTGCACCAAAATACTTACCCACAACAACTGTGCTTCCTGATGCTATTCCGGTAAACAAACCTATAATAAGTCCAAAAAGAATAGATGTAGTTCCACCAACTGCCGAAAGCGCCTCTTTACCAATATATTTACCTACAACAACCGCGTCTGCCGCGTTATATAACTGTTGCAGCAAAGAACTCATCAATAGCGGAATATAATACTTAATTAATTGTTTCCATATTGTCCCTTCAGTAAGTTTCATAAAGCTATACGACCCTTTCAAAAATAATTAACAAATCATTTTCTTCTTCACAATGTATTTTTTCGCTTGTGCTTTCGATTAATTCTCCATTACGAATCCATTTTCCTTTGGGCAGATATACATCTCTGGAGGTTATCCCTTTAACTGTTATAGGTGCCACAAGATACTTATCTCCCAACATAAACTGGTCTAATATATTTTCCACAGGTTCTTCGGGGAATTCATATGTCATATATCTGACAACGGGTTCTCCTGTACTTCCTGCATTTTTAATACAATCCAAAATATAAGGTATGTATTTTTTCCTTAACTCAACACATCCTAAAATACGTCCAAAACTTTCTTTACTTAATACTCTGTAAGGCGCTGCCGAGAATTGCATTGCAGGCATTAATGTTGCAATCTCACAATGTCTCAAAAACAGTTCCTCATCCAGTTTCCCTTCCATAGATTCCTGAAAGTTCACATACTCTCCGCCACCAATCATATCCGGGCAGCTAAAAGGATGTCCGATAATTCCCTGGAGCAGCGCATCCGGAAGCAAACCGCCGATTCCTTCCGTTCCCCATACATGCTGTTTATCACATAATCTTTGCAAAACAGGGTCTCCGCCTGCGCCAAAAGTAACTCTATACTCATTAAATTTATATTGTGCTCCAAACTGTTCCCACAAGCGCGACTGCTCATTAGGTGTTGTATTATCGTATGTTTTATTAGGTTTCATATAGTGAAAACTGTCACCGGCATCAAACTTGAAACCGTCTACACCCAATTCAACCAACTCATCCAATTGTTTTTTCAACCACTCAACAGCTTTAGGATTCGACATATCAAGAACTGCCGAAAATCCATTCCACCAGCTTACAATATATGGTTCATCCTTGTCATCAAGAATTAAAATACCAAGTCTTTTTGCCTCTCGATATTTTATTGTGTCAGCAGTAATAAACGGACAAATCCATACCATAATATGAAAACCCATTTGATGAAGATTGTTAAGCATTTCCTTTGCATCAGGAAATTTACCGCTGTGGAATTTCCAGTCCCCATAATATTCTGACCAGCCGTCATCTATCATCAGTACACCGGGAGGCATACCATTATCCAATATTTCTTTGGCATATTTTTCAACATCATCTCTATTCTGATAAAAAGTCAGTTCAATCCACGAATTATAAATGGGATTCTCAAATAATTCCATCGCCGGTGTCTTGTCCGGGAATGGAAAATGTAACTTCATGGCCTCTATATAGCCACCCTTTAATGTACCATAAGCTTCACTGACCTCACATGTATCCGGTATACTAATATACCCATCTTTAAATATTGCTTCAAAACCGCAATCATTCCAAATGTAACGTCCTTTAGTAGACACAAAAAGAGGCATCGCCTGATTAGGTGTCATATTAACAGTAGTATCCACTACCATATCACTGCCCGAATGTAAAGGCATCTGTGTTCCGTATTTTGCGCAACCGCCAAACCAATATTCACCTTTAAGAATTTCAACCTTCATAAATTTCTCCATATGATAAAAAATGCTGACTGATTTCAATTATTTTCCATCAGTCAGCATTTATTATTATCTTAATTTATATACTACTTAGTACAAATTACTGAGCGTTGAACTCATCTAACTGTCTCTGTACTTCTGCAATATATTCATCGATTCCAGCTTCTTTAAGTTTCTGAACTGCTGCAGGATAGTTCTCCTCGAAGTTGATGAAACCATTACGGATAGTACCCATATCGCCCTGAATTACTTCAAGGATAGCTGTTTCGATTTCTACAACGTTCTCGTTGTTGAATACGAATCCCATAGCTTTTGAAGTCTTAGCGCCATCATCCCATGCTTTATATGTATCAATGTATTCCTGAGATACATCAGCACTGAATACCTGGTAGTTAGCATTTCTGAACATCCACTCATAGAAGAAGTCTTCTGTACAGATTCTTTCAAGTCTGCCATCAACCATGTTGTAGTCTTTACCTTCTACACCGTAAAGAGCGAAGAGGTAATTTTCCTGTGAAGAATATAACCAGTTAAGGAACTTCATAGCGCCTTCAGGATTGGTTGAAGAGTAAGGTACACATAAAACTTCACCACCTGCTGCTGTGATGTATTTATCTTTTTCAGGTGCAAGTAAGTATGTCTTTAACTCTGCTTCAGGAGCGTTCTGCTGAACAGTTGCCTGGATTTCCTGATCTTTACCGATAGAACCTTCTACCCAAAGGTGAAGACCTGTCTGCATACGAGAGTCTCTTTCGTTGTAAAGAGTTGATAACTCGTCAATGTAAAGACCTTCATCAACCATGCTCTGGTTGAATTTAGCAACTTCCTGGAATGCTTCTGTCTCATAGTAGCTGTAAACAATACCGGACTCTTCGCCTACTACAGCGATTTCGTTACCTGAACACCATGTAAGCTGCTCATCCTGGAAATATCTTGTTAAAGGTTTGAAGATGACATCTGCAGGACCTTTCATTTCAGGATATGCTTCTTTAACTTTTACAGCGAAATCTTTAAGATCTTCTGCTGTTGTAATATCTGTAATACCTACAGCTTCTACTAAATCCTGTCTTACACAAACTAACTGGAACATAGCTGATGAAGGAGCGTAAGCTGAAGGAATACCATAAATTTCTCCGTTAACCATACCACCCTGTAACTGAGACATAGGTAATACTTTTAACATATCAGGGCAGTACTCTTCGATTAATGCATCAAGAGGCTGTGCTTCCTGTTTGTTAACGAAAGTAGCAAGGTCTGCTAAACCGTCCCAATATAAATCGATTTCCTGATTAGCTGCTAACATAATTTCTTTCTGGGTCCAATACTGATCCCAAGGTAAGAAGATCATGTTAACTTTCAAGCCAAGGTCTTCTTCCATTTTTGCTGCAAATTCATTGTTAAGAAACTCTGAAAATCTTTCAGTTTCTTCACCGGGATAAAGGATAGTAATTTCTTCTAAACCGGATTTTCCAGTTTCACTACCGCTACATCCCACGAGTGATGTTACCATAACGCTAACCGCTAAGAGTAACCCCATTAACTTCTTTTTCATGTTAATTTCCTCCTAAAAATTTTGTTTCATAATTTAATATGAAAAGTTAATATTTATCATCAACACGGTGTACGTGCGCGTCCGTACACCGCATTAACTTCGTAAAATAATTACTCTTTTACCGCACCGGTCATAATACCGTTTACGAAATATTTCTGTACAAACGGATATGCAAAAATGATAGGTCCGATAGTGATAAGTGTTACTGCCATTTTAACAGTTTCTGCAGGTAATTTCAAGTTAGCTGCTGCACCTGAAGGCACACGACCTGAACTGATAGCATTAACGTTTGACATAATGTTATATAAGAAATACTGTAAAGGCCATAATTTCTTATCACGAATGAACATAAGTGCATTCCACCAGTCATTCCAGAACTGCAAGAAGTACATCAAACCTACAGTAAGGAGCGGTGTCTTGCTAAGAGGCATTGCAATCTTCCAATATACCCTGAAATAACTTGAACCATCAATACGTGCTGCTTCATATAACGATACGGATATTGCCTTGAAATATGTACGCAACAGGAACATGTTCCACACACTGAACACGGAAGGTAATACCAATCCTAAAACATTATCTTGCAAATGATAATAATTTACACAAACTACATACCAGGGAATCAAACCTGCGTAGAAAATAATTGTAAAGTCACAAAGGAATGCGATTATGTTACGATATTTCATATCGTTAATTGATATAGCAAATGACATCATACTGGTTATAAGCAACGCAGCCAATGTGCCGATTACCGATACACAAATTGTTACCACATATGAATTGGCAATTTCTTTACCACTGTTTCCAAAAATATAAATATATGTATTAAGCGAGAAATCCTGCGGTAATAATGAGTAACCGTTTAAGTTGATTGCTCTTTCTGACGAAAAAGATACACTAACCGTCATAATCAAAGGCAGGATACATGCCAATGCAATAAATGAGATAAAAATATATGCAAATACTTTTAAAGCTTTATCGCTGTTACTTTCCTTAACTTTCATGCTAGTACCACTCATCTTAGAATAACCCCTCTCCATCATTTATTTTCTTAGCCAGGCTATTGGATAATGTTACCAGGATAAGTCCCAATATAGACTGTAATAAACCAATAGCAGTTGCATAGGAGAATCCTAAGCTTTTCATGGATCCATATACGTATGTATCAATAACCGCAACTTCATCACTGAGAACGGAGTTGTTACCGATAATACCGTAAATCATACCAAAGTCACCGAAGAAGATACGTCCTACACTCATAAGTGTTAACACTACCATTGTAGGCTTTAACATCGGAATTGTCAAATAGAAAATTTGCTGTACTTTACTAGCACCGTCAACTTTTGCTGCTTCGTATAAAGCTCCGTCAAAATTTGCCATGGTAGCCATATATGTAATGGATGAATATCCACACCATTTCCAAACGTTAGCAACAATCAGAATAGGCTTCCAGTGTTGCGGTTCTGCATACCACCTTACAGGATCCTGTCCCAACATTCTTAATGCGTGGTTAACCAAACCGTTGTCAGTTGCAAACAAACCATAAATAAGAGCACCAACTACTACCCATGATAAGAAATATGGGAAGAACATAAAGCTCTGTGTAAGTTTTTTAAACATTTTACCCTGAATCTCATTAAAAAGGATAGCTATAGCTACAGGAATAATCAATCCGAGAACCAATCCCCATGCATTCAGGTACAGAGTATTATAAACAGACCGCATACCCTGTCCGGAAGGTGCTGTAAAGAAATAATCGAAGTTATCAAGTCCAACAAATTTACTTCCGAAAATTCCGTCACGCACATTATACTTAGTGAACGCCATCCAGAGACCGGGCATGGGAATGAAGTTAAACAAAATCATCCACAGCAAACCGGGAATACACATTACGTATAATTGCCAGTTCCTCTTCATCTCTTTCTTGAAGCTTCGATCAACCGTTACCGCGTACTTAGAAGTTTTTTTCTTTTTTTCTTTCTTTGCCATTACGCCAATTCTCCTCACTTCTCTAATTAAACATCATTCAGATACTTTAACTTTGTTCTGAATCTGCTTCATTGCTTCCATTCGGCATGATGCAGGCAAATTTAAAAGTTCATTTCAATTTCGACCAGCAAATTAACGAACTTTATTTTTTGCGACCTTAGATATTATAGCATATTGCACAATCACCATACATAACCAAATGTTTTCACAAAATGACTATTTGTTGTTTTTCCATTTGCATATTGTCTTTATTTGTTATATTATAAAATTAATACTCAGACTATTCAGTTTTTTAGCGACAGAAAGGTATTATTATGAAACCAATTATATCAATTCCTGAACTTGATACAGATAACGAAAACCTTAAAGCTCCTTTTCATCATATATATACGGATGAAACAATGAAGGTAATTCATGTAAATGATACTGCAAAATCCTCTGAGCTTTATATGCATTACTGCGGTTTCTCGCCCTGCGAACCGGGACACGCTTTTGGTCCTGCCATAAGAGAGCACTATGTAATCCATTACATTGTGAGAGGTCACGGCACCCTCTATATTAATGGTCAGGAATATGCTTTGCACGAGAACCAGGGTTTTTTACTTTGCCCCGGAATTGTCTCAAAATATATAGCAAGCGATACTGACCCTTGGGAATACATGTGGGTTGGTTTTCACGGTTCTAACGCTGCCGCATATTTAAAAATGGCCAACCTATCTTCCGATAATCCCGTTTTTTCGTATGATAAGGATGACCGCATCCTAAACTGTCTTACAGACATGATTAAGACCAACGATAACTACTCTTTCGGTGCCGATTTGAAAATGCAGTCTCTTTTATATCAGCTTCTTGCTGATTTGGCAGACAATAATACGGCACAGAATATACCCAGCTCTGTAACCACACAATATAACTATGTGCGTAAGTCTTTGGAGTGCATTCAGATTAATTACATGAATGACTTGAACGTAAACAAGCTGGCTGAATATGTGAACCTTAACCGAAGTTATCTGTGTTCTATATTCAAAAAAGCTTTAAACATTTCTCCTCAGACTTACATTACACAATATCGTATTAATAAGGCTTGCGAGTTTTTGCAGGATCCTACATACTCAATATCCGACATCTCGCTGATGGTTGGGTATAAAGACTATGCCGTATTTCAAAGGTCATTTAAGAAAATACTTGATATATCACCTTCACAATATCGTAAATCTTTACATATTACTCATTCAAAAGATTAATTTACTTCCAAAGGCTGTGTACAACCTTTTCATGTTCTGCAATATCTTCTTCTGTGATGTAGGTATAACCTGCTTCAATTGCAGGAACCTCTTCAGGAAGAACAATCATTCCTTCTTTACAGAAGCGATTGCCGTTGGCAATTGCTTCTATTATTTTCTTCTCAAGTGAAGTTTTTACTTCAACTTTAGTCAAATCAACATCTGCCGATCCAAAAACTTCCAGTTTAATCATATCTCCGCCGCCACCGACACTGTAATTATAGAAGCGACGCTGTACCGATACAATATTACTTTCTGCCGGAAGAAGGAATGATAAACGGTTATCATATAACCAACTGTCACTCCAGAAGCCCTTGAAATCAATTTCAGGATAATATTTTCTAAAGAAATCAAGTGCCATCTGCATGGAATTCTGCAGGCGGGAGGGATTGTATCCCTCACCACCCGGAATATGAAATGCTATCATCTTATCGCCCGGTTTTAACACTTCTTTCCACTCAGACTTCTTAAGATGTACGATTTCCCTTGAAATGAAACCGCAGGGATTCATATAATTACCGATATATTCATCTTCCGTCTCAGACATTTCAGTTTTAAACACAACTTCTGCATCTTTATTTTCATATGTAACCAGCTGTCCATCTTCTGCCACACCATGACCTGCCTCATAAATACCTACCACCTTATTTGTGGCTGTATTACGGTATAAGCGGAATGTATCTCCGAATATACAAGGAATAAAGTAAAAACGGTCCATCAGGTAAATTTGATGTGTATAGAAGTTTCTGTCCCAAGGGAAATCAGGCACATCACAATTTCCTGTTTTGTTGTATCTTTCAATGTGGGGTGCGATTCTGCGTCCGGGAACACATTCATAATCCGACGCAGGTATTCCCCTTCTTATTACTTCCTCCTTAGTCACTTCTACACAACCAAGTAATAATAAGAATTTACAGCAGTCTGCATTTTTAATGTCAAACTTGTAATCCCATTCCCAGACCGGATCATCAGCACCGGCGTTACTTAACGCCTGAACAAGTTCATCAAACTTTTTACTCATGGCTACGTCCTGTCTTATATCGTTATAAGCCTCAACCAGTCTGTCAAGTTTGTCAGCATCAAGGTTATATTTTTCACATATTTCTCTGATAAATTCTACTGTCATATATGCTCATCCTTTTCTGTTTGTTCACTATATGCCCACAAATTATTCTGCTTTCATTTCGTAAGCAAAAAAATCGCTGCTGTTAGTAGCTCCAACTGCCTCATATGCCTCATCCACAAAACGTATTCCGTAATTAATTACATTTGCAAGAGGACGTTCTTCATTGGAAATGGCACTTTTTAATATTTTTACTTCTATTCTCTTGTTTTCAGGATCCACGATACAGGTAACTGCATCGGAAATCTTTTTACCAAAGGTCCAGTTTCCGTCAGAAACCTCCTGATATGCAATGTCAGCTGCAACACAATCTGCCGCTGTGGGTGCTTCTATAATATAATCAGCTCCACCCGGGGCAAAAGGCCAGTCGCTCTGCATACCTGTATTTGCCTTATTGTCAGCGTCAATCATAACCTGCCAATATGCAATATTATCATAGTCATATTCTGTAGCAAGATATAAATATTCGCCGTCATCATGTGTCCATAAAATATGTTTTCCTGCGATTTCTGCTGTATCAACATCTCCCCATCCGTCGAATAAAGTAGTTTCAGCGCCGAAGCGGGGTTCTTCAATGGCACCCAGCTGGTAATTGAGCATTCTCGCACCGCTATTGGTAACTAATGATTCATTCCATTTAGCACCCTCATTAGTGAAGATCATACCATAGCACAATGTTTTTCTGTTACCCATATCCAAAGCTGCCTTTTTAACTTTAACTTCGAGAGTACCATCTACATAATTGTAGCCTACAACATCATCGGAACCATCGGAAATTAATTCTGTTGTTCCATCAACATTGTAACGGTATAATCCGCCGTCGCAGATCTTATAATCATTACCTGTTGACTCCCAGTACCATAACCAATCCATTACATAACCGGTATTACTGCTTGAATCCACATTAAGTTCAACTGACCAGTCAGCATACTCAGGTGTTCCCTCTTTATGCTCACATGCAAAGTAGAGATAATCAGCATCTGCCGTAATATAGATATTCTGGAACTCGTCACTGTAAATACCCTCGGTATTGCTCCAGTTTCTAAACTCGCTTCCGGGGAATCTTCTGGTAACATCAATTCTTCTGGGATTATATTTAAGCTCGTAAATAACAAATTCAGTGTCTTCACCTAAGCTTACACCCAAATCATATCCAAGAGATGCACGGCTTGTTTCGAATACATCTCTTCTAACCATAATCTCTGCCACATTGCCGTTCTGGGCAATAATAAGGCTGCTGTCAGCATTTGCTTCTACTTTCTTTTCAAATTCAGCGTTGTCATTAAGACCATATACACCATCCGGAGAAATTGTGTAATTTATACTTGTAGCTGATGTAGCAAGGTTGATTTTCCAATCAGATGTTCCTTCAACTGCAAAGTAGAGGTATGAGTCATCCTTATTTACTTTAACGGAATTTGCACCGTCTGCATAAACTACTTCTGTCTCGCCCCAGTCACTTAAGTCACCGTCGATATTCTGAATACCGTTTGTAGAGCCTTTTGTAAGTGTAAGACAGTCAATACTTGCTGCCCAGCCTTCATCATTATAGTACTTAATTGTGTTAGTTCCTTCGTTAAGGAAAAGAACTATGCTTCTGTTGCCGAGAATCGCCCAACCGCCGGTGCTGTTAAACTTATATGTAACAGTATCTCCGCCGTTTGCTGCTCCACCGTTAACATCGAATTTACCATTTCTGAAAGATTCGCCTAATACATATCCTACATCAACATTGTAGAAGCCTGCTTCAGGCGCTTCTACTGTCATGGTAACACTACCGGTTCCTTCAGTTCCTGTACCAATCCATCCTGCGATAAGTCCGCCAACTGCTTTTTCTGTATCGGTAAGAGTTGCAATACCTTCAAGTGTACCGTTTTCTGCCTGCCACTGTCCGTTCTCACCATCAGCAACTACCTGAGGAGGATTAAGTTCTAAAGGTTTAACATCGCTTTCAACGGGAGCATATGTAACAGCTTCACCTTTAACATCAAATCCGCCAAGTTCAAGCCATCCGTCTTCAGTCATGCCTTCGTTTGCAAAGCTGAAGTTTACACCGCCGTAAAGAGGATTCTGAACTTTAATGCAGAGTGTATATTCTCCGCCGCCAAGACCATGTGCATCAACAACATGCTCAAAGCTTACTTCTTTGCCGTCTGCTTTAACATCGCAAATATCCCACTCGGTGTAGTACTGTTTAACAAGTGTACCGTTCTGTTTAACACCGATAAGTACCGGCCAGTTTGTGTGGTCATAGTAGAAAGGAGCCACACCGTTATTCTTAATGTCTACTTTAAGGCTTAAAGGTGTTCCTGCCTCAAGTGTATTACAATAATATGCATTTGTTACCTGTAAATCATAACCAAGAGCCTTTGCTGCTTCGATAGCATTTTCTCTTGTCTTATCAGTATAATTGATAATTGCGTTACACAACATAAATGTTGCATGGCTTTCTTCAAGACACTCATACCAATCCTGACGGCTTACCATATCTGCACTGGGATCAGTATCAGGATTAGGCTCTACACCATAATACTCTTCAAGGAAGTATTCTGCCTGAAGAGGAGGATAAACCTCACCACCGATAGGTGCATATTCCCATACATCTTCCATTCCAAGATTTTTAACCTTGGACATATAACTCCATTCCTGTCCGCCATTCTCATAAGAAAGGGTTGCAAATGCAAAAGAGTCATCATGATAACCGGTATCATATTTTGCGTTGTCCACGCCTTCCTTAGGCTCTCTTACCAACAAACGAGTTTGATCAAATGCTGCATCAAAAGCCTCGTAAATTTCCGTATAAACCTCTGCCGGAATTGTCCAGTCAGGCTTCTGGTCTGAAAGGTCGATATCGAAAGGCCAGTTATGCCATTCACCCCAGAATCCCAAAAGACCTTCAGTGATATATGCAATTCTTACGTCACCATCATAGTTTTTACCGAACTCAGCAACAAATTCCTGCATTGATTTTCTAAAGTTCTCATCAGAATAATCAGGACATAATCCGCCACCGCCAAGATCATCCGGCTCATCATAAGATCTAAGAAGCAAACCATCGTCTATCAAATACTGGGGAATACCACTTTCCTCACCGGGATAGTCATAATAAAATCTGAGTACTGCCTGACGTCCTCTGCTTGCCACTTCATTAAGACGATACTCAAGAGCTGACCAGTCATACACGCCCTCGTCCAAATTAACTGCATTAACAGGAATATAAAACCATTCCAAACTTACAGGGAAATCAACTTCCTCGCCCGAGAAAGCATAAAATCCTTTAAGTGGATTCACATCCGCAGTTTCACCTGCTTTAATTTTGTGCTTTGATGGTGTTGTTCCGTCACCGCCACAACCGGCAAATGAAAGGCATAGAACCATCACCAGCATCCCGCAGAGTACGCGGGATAATTTCTTGTTCCTAAACATTACTTTTACCTCTTTCCTTTATATATATTGTTTGTCGTTTTACTGTGCCAGCATCTTATACGACAATAATGCACTGCCATTAGTTGCACCCACTGCCTCAGTGGTCTCATCCACAAATCTGATTCCGTAATTTACGGTATCTGCAAGGGGACGCTCATCATTTGTAAGTGCGCTTTTTAAGATTCTAACCTCGAGTTTCTTATTTTCTGCATCTACCACACACTCAACATCATCTGCGATTTGTTTGTCAAAGGTCCAGTTTCCGTCAGAAAACTCCTGATATGTCATTACAGCTTTTGTACAGTCATTTGACGCCTGACCTTCGATTAGGTAATCAACGCCTCCGGGAGCGAAAGGCCATATACTCTGCATACCGGTGTTCACCTTGTTATCTGCATCTACCATAACCTGCCAGCATACGATATCATCATACTCGTATTCAACCGCAAGATAAAGGTATGTTTCATCATCATATGTCCAGAGTGTATGTTTGCCTGCCATTTCTGTTGAATCCACGCTGTCCCAGCCGTCATACAAGGTATTCTCACCGCTGAATCTGGCTTCTTCCACATTGCCAAGCTGATAAATAAGCATTCTTTCTCCACCGTTTGTTACAAGTGCAGTATTCCACTTAGCATCTTCATCCTTAAAGATAATTCCATAGCTTAAGGTTTTTCTGTAGCCCATATCAAGTGCTTCTTTCTTAACCTTAACTTCAAGTTTTCCATCTTCAGTGAAGTTATATGCAACCACTCCGTCGGTTCCGTCAGATAAAAGTTCTACTCCATCTTCCTCTGTATAACGATATAAACCATCTTTGCAAATCTTGTAATCATTACCGGTTGACTGCCAGTACCAGAGCCAATCCATCACATAACCGGTATTGCTGCTGGAATCCACATTAAGTTCAACAGACCAGTCGTTATAGGATACAACTTCTTCATCATAATCTGCTGCAAAATACAGATACTCAGCGTCCTCGCAAGCCCATACATGCTGTACTTCATCACTGTATACGCAGTCAATGTTACTCCAGTTTCTGATTTCACTTCCGTCAAATCTTCTGGTAACATCTACTCTCTTAGTATTCTTCTTAAGTTCATACTTAAGTAATTCGCCGCCATTAGAGATATTTCCGTTTGCAAACTCAGCACATACACCAAGCTCGTATCCAAGAGAAACTCTTGTTGTTTCGAACACATCTCTTCTTACCATAACCTCGGTTACATTTCCGTTTGTAGCAACAAGAAGTCTGTTATCCTCACCTGCTGTAACAGTTTTATCAAATGCTCCTTCTTCATTAAGGGCATACACGCCGTCTGCTTTAATCTCGTAATTAACACCTTTACCCTGTGTATCAAGATTAAGCTTCCAGTCAGACATAGGTCCTTCGGTCATGAGTGCAAAATAGATATATGCATCATCCTTATTAACCATAAGCGAATGTGTTCCGTCTGCATATATAGCCTCTGTTTCACCCCAGTCAACCAAATCACCGTCAATATTCTGGATTCCGTTTGAAGAACCTTTTGTAACTGTAATACAGTCAAAGTCAGGTGCCCATCCGTCATTATTGTAAATCTTAATTGTATTGGCCCCTGCCTTCAGGAATAATACAATATCTCTGTTTCCTACAACGGTCCATCCGCCTGTATCGGAGAACTTAAATGTACCGGTGTCTCCTCCGTTTTCCGCTCCGCCATTTACATCAAAGGATGCATAACGGGGACTTTCGCCTAAAAGATATGCCACATTAACATTGTAGAAACCATCTTCTTCAACAGTTACATTGTTAATGGTAATGCTTCCGGTTCCTTCCGTACCGCTTCCTACCCATTCAATTATCTTGCCACCCATAGCCTTTTCAGCACTTGAGACAACTGCAAGACCTTCAAGGGTACCGTTTTCTGCCTGCCACTGACCATTTACACCATCTACCATAGGTTCAGGCTCAACGAATTCTATAGGCTTAACATCACTTTCAACGGGTGCATATGTAACAGACTCGCCATCAACCTTGAAGGTTCCAAGATCAAGCCATCCGTCTTCATTCATTCCTTCGTTGGCAAAGCTGAAAATAACTCCGCCGTAAAGAGGATTCTGAACCATTATACACATTGTATATTCGCCACCGCCAAGACCGTGGTCATCAACAACATGTTCAAAGGTTACTTCCTTGCCGTCTGCTTTAATATCACACAAATCCCACTCTGTATAATATTGTTTTACAAGGGTACCGTTTTGCTTAACACCGATTAATACAGGCCATAAATCATGACCATAGTAGAAAGGTGCCACACCATTATTCTTAATATCAATTTTAAGGCTAAGGGGTGTTTCAGCATTAAGTTTATTTGAATAATATGCATTGGTTACCTGCATATCATAGCCAAGTGCTGTTGCAGCTTCGATTGCATTTTCCTTAGTTGTGTCGGTATAGCTGTTAATAGCATCACACACAAGGAAAGAAGCATGACTTTCTTCCACACATTCCATCCAATCCTGACGGTTTACCATATCCGCATTGGGATCTGTGTCAGGATTAGGTTCTACACCATAGTACTCTTCAAGGAAATACTCTGCCTGAAGAGGAGGATAAACCTCTCCACCGATGGGAGCATATTCCCATACATTTTCCATTCCAAGATTCTTAACCTTGGACATATAACTCCATTCCTGTCCGCCTTTTTCCTGAGACAATGTTGCATATGCAAATGAATCATCATGATAACCTGTATCATATTTTGCATTGTCAACGCCTTCCTTCGGTTCTCTTACCAGCAAACGTGTGGTATCAAAAGCCGCATCAAAGGCTTCATACACTTCAACATACGCTTCTGCTGGAATAGTCCAGTCAGGTTTTTCATCCGCAATATCAATATCAAACGGCCAGTTATGCCACTCGCCCCAGAATCCCAGAAGACCTTCTGTAATAAATCCGATTCTTGGGTCACCATCGTATTCTTTACCAAACTCAGCAATGAATTCCCTCATGGATTCCCTGAAATTCTCATCAGAATAATCAGGACACAATCCGCCACCGCCAAGGTCTACAGGCTCATCATAAGCTCGAAGAATTAATCCCTCATCAATTAAGTACTGGGGAATACCGTTCTCCTCACCGGGATAGTCGTAATAAAATCTTACAACCGCCTGATGGCCTCTGCTTGCCACTTCGTTAAGACGGAATTCAAATGCGGTCCAGTCATATACTCCTCTGTCCAAATGCACTGCATTAACAGGAATATAGAACCACTCCAGACTGTAAGGGAAATCTACATCGCTTGCAAAAGGAAAAAATCCTTTAAGCGGATTCACCTTGGCAGTCTCGCCTGCCTTAATTTTGTGCTTTGTGGGTGTTGTACTGTCTCCACCACATCCCACAAGTGCAAAACATAACACAAGTGCCAATGCCATGCACATTACACGGGTTGCTTTTTTGCCCTTTTTGCCGGCAAAAAGCATTGCGGCAACCGCCAACAAAGCAATCGCCATGACTACAATACATAAAATCATTTTCTGCCCCTCCATTCACACTTTTTTTAAGTGTATTATTTTCCATGTAAAATTATAACAATTTGTCCCTTTTCAAAACAGAACTAATGGTTTTAGGTATATGACTATTTGTAACTTTTTTAATAAAAAAAATAAAATCAGCACCAAAAGATAAAGCACAAAAATCTTTTGATGCTGACCGATAAAGCACTACATTCCTAAAATTTTATTACGGTATTCATTTGCCGACACACCTTCCTGCTTTTTAAAAACCCTTGAAAAGTGTGCAAGATCAAGGAATCCTATCTGTTCCGAAATCTCTCCGATTCGAAGTGCCGGGTTACTTAAGAGTTCCTTGGCATGTTCAATCCGTACATGATTCAATATCTCAGAAAAGCTCTGTCCCGTATGCTTATTTAAAAGCTTGCTTAAATGCCACTGACTCACATAAGTCTTCTCTGCCACCTCGCTAAGCGTGAGTTTCTTGGTATAATTCTCTTCTATGTACGTCAATGCATTCTTGACAATAAAACTGCCTGATGCACTTTCACTTTTATCTTCAAACTCCACATGCTCCTCGCCGGTTATGCCCTTACGTTTCAGATTCTCACACATAATGTCGATGGCCTCTTCCAGTTCATCCATACTGGAAGGCTTTAGCAAAAATCTCGTTATTCCCAGACGTATCGCTTCCCGTGCGTACTCAAAATCCCTGAAGCCGGTAAGTACACAGGCTTCAAGATTCGGATACTCGGAGTTAATTGCCGCAATCATTTTAAGACCATCCATTTCGGGCATACAGATATCCATAAAAACAATATCCGGATTCACACTCTCTATTATTCTTTTTCCTTCCAATCCATCGTGAGCCGTAGCAACCACTTTACAGTTCCACTTCTCCCATGAAATACTTCTACACAGACCCTCTACGATAATCGGTTCATCATCAATCAGAACGACTTTATACATAACTTCCCCCCATCAATATATGCAAAAGTTTATCCCTTTATGGCTCCCGCTGTCAATCCTTTGATTATGTTTTTCTGTAGCAGGATATAAATAAGCATAACCGGTATAACTATGATGGTTACCGATGCCGCCATCAGACCAAAATCCGTTCCGTACTGGGAACTGATTTCTTCCAAAAGGGTGCTGACAGGATAATAATTTTTATGTCCCGCAATCATTATTTTCTGCACAAACAAGTCGTTGTATGACCACAGGAAGCTGAATATTGCCACTGTTGCCAGTGAAGAACGGCACAAGGGAATAATAATTCTTGTAAACACCTGAAAAACCGTTGCTCCTTCCATATATGCCGCCTCTTCCATCTCAAGAGGAATAGTCTGCATAAATCCTATCATTACAATTGTAGCAAAGCTTAAGTTACCTGCAATCTGCGGCAGGATAACCGCCAGAGGTTTTCCCAGAAGTCCCCATCCTATAATCATCTTATATACAGGTATTATTGTGGCAAACGCCGGAAACATAAGACTTGCCACTATAAGACTGCGAACCAGTTCTCTTCCTCTAAATTTGTAACGTGTCATCGCAAAGGACATCAATGCGGATAACACCATAACTCCTATCGTTACCGAACCGGATATTAAAAAACTGTTTTTGTAGGCATTTAACACATTCAGCTTACCGAATGCATTCTCATAATTCATAAGTGTGAATTCCTGAGGCAAAGAAAAAGAGGTTCTTAACACTTCTGCCGATGGTTTAAATGAATTGATTACCACCCACACAAAGGGAAACATGGTAAGCACAGCCCATATGATAAGAAATATGTATACAACCAGCATTCCTATACTTAATTTCTTTTTCATTTATGCTACCCCCTTTCTCTTTTTCTTTGCAAGCCTTTTTTCTTCCTTATCTTCTGTAAGCCAGCCTACGCCCTTTGATACCAGCACACCCAAAATAACTATTAACAGTGCCTGGGTAGACGCGTAATCATAATTATTAAGTCCGTAAGCTGTCTGGTACATGTATGTGCCCATGAAATGGGTCAGTCCCTGAGGTGCTCCATTAGGTGCCAACACCCACGGTAAATCAAACACCTTCAAGGCACCGGTCACTGCCAACGTAACACATGTAAAAAATACCGGTTTCAAACACGGAAGAGTTATATAAAACACCTGTTTAAATTTACTGCATCCGTCAATGGATGCCGCTTCATATATATCATCAGAAATATCACTTAAACCCGTAAGTAAAATTACAAAATAAAAACCTATATAACTCCACAAAGTAGGAATACATATCATAATAAACGCGGTCTCAGGTCCAAGCCAAAGCACCGGTTCCTTCCCCAAATGCTCCAAAATCTGATTAAGCATTCCTCCGTTATAGTTATAAAACAATTTAAACAACAATCCAATTGCTGTCGCTGAAATAACTACCGGGAAAAAGTATACTGTACGGAAAAACTGTTGCAGCTTCTTCACATGGGATACCATTACTGCCAGCACAAACGCTATTCCCACCTCAAAAATAACAGTAAGCACCATCATTTTTAGGGTATTTTTTATAGCAATTTTTACATCCGGGTCCGTAAATAATTTCTTGTAATTATCAAGCCCTATAAATTTGAATTTCTGTCCGGGCATCTCCACCACCGATGCCATATCATAAAAACTGTTTTTAATATTCTCAACAAACGGTATGTAAAGAAAGACTAACAAAAACAAAAGTCCCGGAGCCAAGAATAAAAGCACCTGCCATTTTTTCTTATAAAGCATCTTTCCTTCCACCTTTCTATCATCTCTAAAACCCTATTTTTTTGTACAAAAAACGGAGGGGCATATTCGGGCCATGCCCCTCCGTCTCTACTCTAAATGTTCTTAATTCATTGTTGATAAAGCTTCGTTAATTGCATCTTCAGCTGTAATTGCACCTGTGGAAACTTTTACAATCTGAGCTACAAGTGTCTTGTAAGCATCACCGATTCTTGCATCTGTAGGTGCTACAATTGCGCTTGCACTGCTTGTGTATGCAGCGATGGACTCAGCGAAAGGTGTTGCTCCGTCAACGGGAGTTACTTCAACTGCTGCCTGTGAAACTGCACCGGTAGCTTCCCAATAACGCTGTACACCTTCCTGGGAGGTATGAGCCATAACAAATTTCACCGCTGCATCTCTCTTAGCAGGGTCTTCCCAAGCTTTCTTGGTAATATAGAAGCCTGAAGAAATACCACCTATTAATGCATTGGGTGTTGCTTTCTGATCCGGTACTCCGGGGAATGCAATAACCACAGTATTGTCTGTATCTGTAATATTACCTGCATACCATGAACCGTCTAACTGCATAGCAGCCTGTTTGTCTCTGAATAACTGTCCGATATAAGCATCGTCAACAGTATCTGTATCCATAGGGAATGCTCCCATATCTCTTAAGGTTTTGAATAATGCAAGACCTGCTGACCAGCCTTCGGGTGCTGTTTCGGGAATAGTAACAAACTCTTCCTCGCCTGCTGCGTAAAGCATCAAAAACTCAATCCAGTAATGAGGTACATTATTCAATGAACATGCGATAGGAATAATGTCATTCTCTTTAAAGGTCTCAATTGCTGTTACAAGTGAATCCCAGTCTGTAGGAAGTGCAAGACCATACTGGTCAAATAAATCTTTGTTGCAGTATAAGCCTTCCCAGTAACCTGTTGTAGGAATTGCTCTCTGAACACCATCGGTGTTTGTTGCTGCGCTTAATGCGGATTCCAATGTATCACCTGCATATTCAGGATATTCTGCTTTGATTTCTTCAATGGAAACCAATTTGCCTGTTGCAACAATAGTATCTGCTGTTGCATCTGTAAAGAACTGAATAACATCAGGTTCGTTGCCTACTGAAAAGTCTGCATTAACAGTAGCTTTCCACTCTTCGTCAGAAGACTGTGAATTGTCCTCAATTGTGATGTAGCTGTACTCAGCCATCAACTCATTATTAATTGCCTGATATACTTCTGCGTTAGGGTCTGTTCCTCCGAACATGGACACTGTTTTCAGTGTTACCTCTTCCTGTGCAGATCCCCCTTCTTCCTCCTCGGTTGTTGACTCCTCGGTTGTTGTTTCTGTTGTTTCGGTTGTTCCTGAATCAACAGCAGGTGTATCGGTACTTCCGCCGCAACCCGCAAAAACTGATACTGTCATTGCACCAACCAACAACATTGATAATAATTTCCTTTTCATACTTTACCCTCCTTAATACTTTGTGTAAACCTTCGGCACTGCGTTTGCACTGCTTTCCTTTACTAAGCTAAATTATAGAGTAGTTTTACACAAAAAGCATTAGACCTAGTTGCCACTATTTGTTCAATCTTGCCATGTTCTTTAATTCCTTCTCCACCAATGTACGTTCTTTTAACGATTTTTCCTCTTCTTTCGCATTATAAGGTATCGTAATTGTCGAAATAGTTTCAAATTCGCCGTTTTGCGTAATGGTTAATCCGTATTCTTCACCGTATACAAGGCAGATTCTGCGGTTTACGTTTCTGATTCCTATTGATGTATGTCTACCCACGGTTTCAGGAAGCTTAGTCTCATCCCCTGCCAATATTGAATTTATACGTTCTTTATCCTTTTCTGTCATTTCCCTTCCGGTGTTTCTTACCTCAAGATATATATTTTCTTCATCGTGAAATACCTTCAATTTAATAACACCGTTTTTGATAGTTTCCACCCCATGAACAATTGCGTTCTCCACAATAGGCTGTAAAATTAACGGCGGCACCTTCACAAAAAGAAGTTCCTCATCTATATCTCTTTCAATGGATAGTCTCTGTCCGAAACGCATTGACATTATATAAAAATATGCGTCCACACACTGCAGTTCTTCCACCAGCTGAATTGCCTTTACATCAGCTCTGTTCATTCGGTAATCAAGCACCGTTCCCAAAGACTCAATCATTTTGGAAACAACAACATCTCCGGACATTCGGGCCTGCCAATTCATCATCTCCAAAGTATTATTAAGAAAATGGGGATTTATCTGAGCCTGCAATGCCTGAATCTGTGCATCCTTACGTGCCAGCTTTTCATCATACACATAATCAAATAAATATTTTACCTGTGCCGACATACTGTCAAACCGTTCCATCATATACTGGAATTCCACATTCGGCATATCTCCCCCGCCTACCACGGCGCCGATTTCTCCCTTTTCCATTCTTTTGTATGCCTGCATCATGCGTTCTATGGGCGTTTGTATATGTTTATGCAAGAAGAAAATACCATAACCCAAAAGGGGTACAAAAAGAACCAAGATAGCTGCTGCGATACCATAAAATTCATACAGGCTGGAGTACAGTTCTTTTTTTTGAGCAAAAATAATGATTCCTATGTGGTAATTATCCTGCTGTTCCTGATACAAATAACCGTTATAAGCCCTGTTCTCCCTTCTTGTCACAGTGCCATTTGACGTTCCGTCGTATGCCTCTAAAAGAGATGAAAGCAACTCATACCGTTCATCTGCCTCATCTATTCCCGCAAAATTAATAGTCTCCTCACTATTACCTATACATATAACCATGGTTTCTTTTATATCGCCGGACACATCCTTGAATATTTTATCCGTATTCATCTCAACCACCAGGGTTCCATAGCGTTCGTAATCCGTAGTCGTATAAAGATTTCTTACAATAAATACTCTTCCGTTAACCACCCGCACATAAACATATGAGGAATCCATCTCAAATATGTCCCTTAAACCGGGTTCAATTTCCTCCACATAACTATTGTAGGCAATACCCGTCCTGGAAGAAAAGCACTCTGCCCTGTTTTCCCCGTACCGGTAAAAAGCATACATATTGAAGCGTTCATCAAGATAGAATTTCCCCTTAAGACTTCCGTTAACCTCCTGCAAATATTCAGTTACCGTAAGACTTCCCGTTTCGTACTTTTTCCATGAATTTTCCCATGTTTTCTCATAAGAAGGTCTTTGCGCAAGAGTGATGGCATCACCGATACGGATTGATGCAAAGGAAGAAACATTGTTAAGTTCGTCCTCCATCAGCCCCTCAATTTTCTCGACAATCTGACGCTGGTATGACGCCGTCATAAATGCAAAGAATATAACCAACGGCGTTAACCAGCATAAAATCATGAAAGAAATTATTTTTTTATTTAAAGATATGGGATGTTTTCTTCTAAACATAAAATCTCCTGTATATATCTGTTTGATTATTTTATTTCATGTCTACTATTATAGTAAAAAAAGGAATGTTTTCACACCCCTTTTCTTACATCTTATCCTTATTATTTTAATCCCAAGAATTCTTCATATGTGCTGCAAATCTTTGCCGCACTTTCTTTATCCGGCATCTCACAGAATATTCTAAGCAAAGGCTCTGTACCTGAAAATCTTGCAATTACCCATCCACCATTCTTGAAATAAACCTTGCTTCCATCAAGATATGACACTTTTTCCATTTCCTCCGGCAAATCCGGAAGAAGCTTATCAACCATGAGTTTTTGGTACATGGATGCTTTCTTTTCCTGAGTGAACTTGTAATCCCGCTCCTCCATATGAATCGCACCACATTCCTTGTTTATATCCTCCATGATTTCAGAGAGTTTTTTGCCGCTTACCGCAAGCATCTCTACAAGTAAGGCTGCCGCGTATATACCGTCCTTGCCATTAATATGTCCCCTTACAGTGAGACCTCCGGAAGATTCACCACCGATAATCGCTCCCGTTTCCTGCATTTTTGCTGATATGTATTTGAAGCCAACGGGAACTTCATAGCATTTCTCCCCGAATTTCTCAGCTATCTTATCAAGCATATGGGTTGTAGCGATATTTCTTACTACCGGTCCTTTCCACCCTTTATATTTTACAAGATAGTAATATAACAATACCAGAATACTGTTTGGATGCAGGAAATTGCCCTTATCGTCAATTACACCTATGCGGTCCGCATCTCCGTCCGTGGCAATACCTATGTCGTACTTTTTATCAGTTACATAATTCTGTAAGGAATGAAGAGTTGCGGCACTGGGTGCCGGAAGCTTGCCTCCAAACAGGGTGTCATGCCTGTCATGTATGGTTGCCACCTCGCAACGGGCAGTAAGCAATATGGTTTTCAGGGCGGTTTCACTCACTCCATACATAGGATCGAGAGCCACCTTAAGTCCCGCTTCCCTGATAGCCTTCATATCAACCGTTTCGATAATATTATCCAGATACTCATTTAAAGGATAAAGCTCCTCAATATAGCCGGCGTCTTTTCCTTCATCATAAGTTACTGCATCAACATCCTCCTCAGATATTTCTTCAATGTATGCCTCCATATCCTTGGTCTGTATCTCGTCCGCATCCCGTCCGCCTGCCGTAAACACCTTAACACCATTGTATATAGCAGGATTATGGCTTGCCGTAATCATCATTCCATAAGGAAAATCATGCTTCATAACGTAATACATAATCAAAGGAGTGGGTGATGACTTATTAATAAGATATGCTTTTATATGAGCCGCTGCAAACACCTCAGCAGCCCATTGCATTGCCTCCTTGGAAAGAAATCTTCTGTCATACCCCATGACAATTCCTTTCCCTGCCACGCCTTCATTTATCATTTTATTCACAAGACCCTGGGCCAAAAGCTGTATATTTGCTTTTGTAAATTCATCTCCTATAACGGCACGCCAGCCGCCTGTACCGAATTTTACCATTATTTTGTCCCCCTAACCCATAATTACTGTAACCTGATGGCTACTGCCTTTTGGCATAACCGGGATGGCTGCTGCCTCTTCCCCATCCAGTAATATTTTTTCAACGCCTTTCATTACGCCCTTAGGATTTTCCACCTTAATCTCAAACTCTGCATCACGCCATTTCCTCACCACTGAAAATTCCTTCCATTCTGCAGGTATGCACGGGTCAACCAAAAGCTCGTCAAATTGTGGGCGTACCCCCAGCATATATCGTGTTGCGGAGAAATATGACCATCCACCGCTTCCCGTCATAAACGGATGTCTTGCCCTGCCAAATCCTGTATGATCCTTACCCATGATAAACTGGCAATAGGAGTAAGGCTCCGACTGGCGGATTTCGATTTTGTCGTTCTGATAATAAGGGCACAGGGCATTGTAAAATTTCATGGCACGGTCGCCCCTGCCCAGCACACATTCCGCCGCCCATGCCCAGGGATTCGGATGTGAAAAGATTGCACCGTTTTCTTTAAGTCCCGGATATACCCTTGTCACAAAACCAATATCATCATCGGGAACTGTATAAGAAGGCGCATTAAGCATGATTCCGTACTCCGTAAACAAATATTTGTCCACGCTGTCCATAGCCTTTATACCTTTATCATGATCTGCTGCTTTTGAGAGCACCGCCCATGCATTAGATTCAAGATGAACCTTTCCTTCTTTATCCTGCATGGTACCAATCCTCTTGCCGTTTTTGGTAACGCCACGGATAAACCATTCTTCATCCCATAACTCTTCGTTACAAACCTTATAAACCTTACTTTGCATAGCACGATATTTGGCAACATCCTCATTACGTTTCAAATAGCTTGCAAGCTCCAGGAAATTGCTTATAGCCCAGTAATGAAGGAATGACACAAGTGCACTTTCGCCACCGCCCAGATTCAGGCAGTCATTCCAGTCCGCACGGAGCCCCTTACATATACCGGTTGCACCCACCTGCGCATCAGAGAAATCCAGAATGTGCTTCATATGCTCATATACAGTGCCCTCGCCGCCGTCTGCGTAGGTAATCACTTCGTCGGCGAATTCTGTTTCACCGGTTTCCTTTATATACTCAACAATGGAAGGAACAAGCCACAATGCATCATCAGAGCAGGCATCCTCTATACCATGCACAATATCTGCATTATTAACCGTAGGAATAACCGTGGGTGACTTAAAAGGTTTCTTTTTCTCTTTTTCTCTATCCGGGTCAAACCACTCCGGCTGGAAAAGATGAAGGCCATATCCTTTAGTGGTAAGACCTCTTAACAATTCAACTATCCTCTGCCTGCATTTTCCCGGATTGGAATGTGGAATTGTCATTGCATCCTGAGCCGTATCGCGATATCCCAGACCCACTCTTCCGCCTACTTCAATGAAAGAAGCAAAGCGTGAAAACATAACATTTATTTCAGACTGATATAAGGTCCATGTGTTAATAAGGGTATTCATACCCTCATTGGGTGTCTGTATCTGCAATCGTGAAAATTTATCTTCCCAAAATGATGACAGTCTTTCATAAGCTGCATCCACATTTTTTAAATCAGAATACTTTTCACGCATCTTACGGCCTTCTGCTCTGTTGCCTTCTCCCAGCATGAATATTAAACGAACTTCTTCTCCGGGTGCTAACACAATATCCTTTTGCAAACTTCCGCAATGATTATTACCAAGTTCATAAGAACCGCTGCATTTTCCCTTTTCTACGGCAATGGGATTATCCTCCGTGCGATAATCACCTAAGAATTTATCCCTTAAGCAATCAAATCCGTCCGGTTCAAAATTACCGGTGAAATACTGATATCCAAACTCTTCATAAAACAAATCATGCTCTATAATGCCATCTTCATAGGATGAACCCGCACAATATAAACTCATCTGAAAATTCTGATTATCTATCATAATATGGTGAAAAGAAAATTCCAGATACGAAAAAACAGATAAGGCACGTTCTTTGTCCGTGGTATTTTTAATCTTCACATCCCACAATTCTACATTATCACCGATTGGTACCATCATTGTCTGACTTGCTTTAATACCTTTGTAATCACACTCATACACCGAATAACTCATTCCGTGCCTGCAGGTATATTTTGCTTCATCAAGGGACTTCCCTACCGGCTGCCAGGAAATACTCCAATAGTCTCCGTCCTCTGCATCCCTAATATAAATATAGTGCCCCGGTCTGTCCATAGGCACGGAATTCCCCCTGAAGCGTGTCACTCTGTGATACTCCGGTGTCTTATAGAACATATAACCTCCGGCAGTATGGTTAATAACCACACAGGTATCCTCAACGCCCAGATAATTCGTCCATGAAACCGGCAAATCCACCCTGTCAATTACATATTCACGCTTCTCATTATCAAAATGTCCATATTGCATATACTGCCCCTCCTTCTCTGCTGATTTTATTATAAATATCTGTTCAAAATAAGGGAATTGCAATGTATGTCATAATTTGGATTTTATTGTGCAAGGGCAAATAACGGAGCAAAATATAACAAAACCTTCCCCAGGTTTTACCCAAGGGAAGGCTTTCATTAATACTTATTTCACAACAACTTTATAGCTTACCTGCACAGGCTTCTGATCAGATGCTTTATCTCTTA
>CAZGSF010000020.1:0-26948 GCA_964528145.1 uncultured Lachnospiraceae bacterium
GGTGCTTTCTTCTTTTGTCTATTCATTTTTCCTACAAAAACTTTACCCTAGCAAGAGATAAAGCCATATTCAATAATCCCTTTACCATTCCTCATCCGCTTCGTCATCATCCCACAAATCCTCTTCCGATTCTTCCTCTTCCTCCATCATCTCATCGAAAGCCATCATATCCAATGCACGCTCAAAAGCATCAAGTTCCCCATCCCTATTTAAATCAAACATATCTCCAAAAAAACCTCTTGCCATAGTCCTACCTTCCTTTCACATCTACGCACTACACGAACCCACAATAAACGCAATTACTATAAACAACAAAAACATTATGCTACCTGCCACTGCAGAATCAGACTCATTTCCCCGCTTCGTCATTCCGACACTACGGTAAAAATCGCCTTGTCCCCACTCCTCTTTAATAATCCTTATTGCAATGTAAATTGCCGCTATAAATCCAAACACAATACCCATAAAGAACCTCCTCTTGTCCTGTATCATAAAGATACTTTTTTTGACCTCAACTTCAATTAACAAAAAACCAAGACTGGAATCAATTTCCTTATCTTGGTTTTAAGTATATAGGGTTTTGTGTACTATAAACTTCCCTTTAATTTGGTAGGCAGGCTACGGGCTGGTCGTAACCTTGTGAATGAAGAAAGCGTGAGGGGTTAGACCCATTTAACCGAACTTATGCCCGTATAAAAACCGTACTTTTATCATTGTCAGCAAGTTGTAACTACCTACTAGTAGTAGAAATAATAGTAAGAGGGAAAGCCTTATCACTAAGAATCATTCCTAAAAACTTGATAATTTTTCCCATTTACATGTACTTGAAGGTTTACATCATCTGCAAACTAAACATTATTTGCCTTCATGTATTTTTCAATTAGATTACAATATAACGTTTTTAAATCTTAATGATTCTATCATATCCTATAAGATTAACAATGACCCCTATATTTCATCATACACTCTCAATATCCTTTAATCTTAATCAACATTATAATTCCACTCTTTTTTTCTAATCAATATAATTGTTGCGCCTATTGGTAATGATAAAAAGCAAGCAATAATTATTACTCCTTGTACTTTATTCTCCAAACTGTTTCCAATATAAGGAAGAATACTTTTTTCAACTGCAAAAGCAAATATTGATGAAAGAGTTGCTGCATTGATAATTTCTCTTAAATAAAATTTGTTTTTTACTTTTTTCAATGTATCTTTATTTAACAAAATCCCAAAACAAGCAAGCAAAATTATTCCGCATATTGCAGAAATAACTTTGATATCATCAAACAACAATTCCATCATATCTAATATTAATGCCATAATAACTGTTAACGCAGACATTATACCTATTTTCATTGAAAGTTCTTTGTTCTTTATTTCATTTTCCTCTCTGCTTTTACTATTTTTTACTACTTTTGTCATTACGTTTTCTCCTTTTCTCTGAATTAAATATTTTTTTCATAAGAATCGTATAGATATTTTATTAACAGAAACTATAGATTACAAATATGTATAGTATTAAAACTTTTAGATAAATAATTTCTCCAAAATTCTTATCTATATTTCTTTATCCAATGTCTTTACTATTACTCCTTCAAACCATATTTGTTCTCCCTCTTTTTAAATGCGATATCACCACCTTCAAGTAAATCACATACATGTTCTCTTATTCCTTGACTTAACAAAACAGTTTTTGTTTTATCTCGCTCATATGTATTTTCAATTGATCCTGACCGATATTCAAACTTGATTCCGGCTTGATTTTCTGTGTGCACTCCGTGTTGATTAGCAACAATTATTTCTTCAGCATCAGTCGCAACCGTAATATTCGGATTATGTGTAACCAAAATTATCTGCCTTTCAAGTTTTTTATTCCGAATATAAGTTACTAAATCATTATATATTGCTCTATTATCCAAATCATCTTCTGGTTGGTCAATTAATATTGGATATTTATTTTCATCAAAATCTAAAAGTAAACGCAAAATTACAAACGCTTTTTTTCCTTCTGACATTGACGACAATGTATCTCCTTGGTAAATCACATTATACATGAGATAATAATAATTTGATGACACAAGTTCTATAATAGCTTGCTTCTTATCTTTCCCCCCTTTGAGTGCCACTTCTTCATTCACTATATTATCAAATGCATTACTAAGAACATTTATTAAAATTCCATTATTAGTAATTTCAACTTCCTGTATTTCTTTCGATAAACGATTTCTAGCATTCAAATATGTATCGACAAACATCTTTATTTTTTCTGAATTATAAGTAAGTTTAGGTTCAATTCTAAGCCCATCCTTTTCCAATTGAATTTTATCACAAATTGCTTGTCCCTTATGAAAATACTCTTTTTGCTTTTCAAAAATTTTATCTCTTGATTGCGATATTTGTTCTATAATTTCGGTTTGTTTGTCATTAATTTTTGTTAATCTCTCTACCTTACTTCGTTCATCTTTTAGTCTAGTACTTAATTGATTAATTGTTTCATTTTCGTTATAGTATTTTTCACCATTAACATACCTATCATCAGATTCAATAACTATAATACGTTGCTTCTTATTCTCCACCAACAAATTTATATTATTAGCTTCTCTTAAAACTAATTCTTCCCAACGTCTTTGTGTAACCTCAACCAAATTCTCGTATTCTGACAAAATAACATTTTTAATATCTTCAGGTAACCCTATTAACTCCGCCTTAATCTCCTTTATTAACAATAAATTTTTTATTTCTGTTAATTGACGTTGCGTACTTTCAAGCGTAACAATATCTTGGGTAAGAATTTCTCTTTCATTTTTTAACTGTTCATATAGTAATTCATCCTTCTCTGTCATCTTTACATTTGAATTTTTCTTTACTTGCAATATTTCGCTTTCTATTTTTGTTATTTCATTTTGCACACCTCGTATATCACCAAGTTCTTTCGCTTCTTCTTGCATTTCTACAAGTTTGTAATGCAATTTGAAATAATTTTCAACCTCATTTGTTATCTCAAACAAATTTTTACTTTTTTCATTATTATAAGTCTCAAAAATTTCTCTACGTTTGACATCACCTTTTAAAATTTTTTCTATTAGAAGTATTGTCTCTTTAGAAACAGAAGCTAATTTGTTAATGTAAGACTGTGGAAAGTATTCAACTTTATGTGAAAGACCCTCCGTATCATCCTTCCATTTCAATTTCATATTTTGAATAATAGTTTCTATATATTTGTTGTACTCATCATTTTCTAATTTCACTAATCCTTTATAATTAGCTAACTTTGCAATACAACCTAGCAAGATAGATTTCCCAGAAGATCTACCACCAATAATAACATTTAAATCTTGATTAAATGGAATAGTCTGTTCTCCAAAATCTTTTCCGCTTATACTTATAGAATCTATAACTTGATAATCACTTTTATTATTCGGCATACTTTCTTGAATTTTTGCACGTAATTCAGGTTCATAAATAATTTGCCTTAATCCTTCAAAAGTTTTATCTGCTTTAATCCATGTATACAATTTACCAACTTCATCTACTTTATGTGCATCCGAAGCAACTATTGCAGGTTTGCCGAATTCCTTAGTATAAAATGACGCATTTTTATCTTGTAAACTTCCTAGTTCACAAATATCAATATATTCTCTTAATAATTCCTCCTTTACTGTTCCTAAAGAATCTACAACATCCTTAACATTGCTTGCTCCGGTTCCATCATGCTTCATTTCTTCAATGCTATTCGCTTTATCACCAGCATGAACCGATACCAATCCTCCATACTTATGAATTAATTTGGCAGCTTCTTTAAAATTAACTTGAACAAGAAACATACCTTTCTTGAAAGCCTTTTCATCTGTAAGTGAATTATCTTCTTCTCTACCTTTATTTTTGATTTTTGTTTCCGACAAATCTAGAGGTCCTAAAATATAATCATTTAGGACTTGCTGTGTTAATTTTATTCCATTATATTCGTCAGGAAGTAAGCCTATCATGTGAACAGACTTAGCCCCATATTCTGTTCTAAATTCAATTCCACTTATAACCGTTATTCCATTTTTGCATCCCAGTGCCTTTATCTCGTCTATATTTCTGAACGTATGATGATCTGTTAATGCGATTACTGAAATCCCTTTTTCTTTAGCTTTCTGTACTATCTGTTCAGGTGTTCCTTTTCCATCAGACGCATTTGAATGTATATGTAAATCCCACTTACTCCATTGTGAACCTGCATAATTTACTAATTCCATGTGTATTTCTCCTCTCAATCTACTACTATTTAGTCAACCAATAAGCAAACATCTCTTTTAAAGAAAGGTTTTCTTTATTTTCATCATAATACTTACGTTTTACTTTATGTAAAATATCCCCTTTTGCAATCATAAAAACTTCTATCTCACTACTTTTATAAGTATTGTCATCTGTATCATATAACTCAACTTGTATTGTAGATGCCTTTCCTAAATAACCTCTTTCATCAAATCCAATATCAACACAATCTTGACTCGAAAAATTAAACAGCATTGTATATACTTTTTTAGATTTTGCTGGCAACTCTAACGGATGTTCCGTTATATTTTCAAGTGATAGCGTTGAACATATTGAGCATGATGCATTAAAATCATCTGCTACAATATTTACACTTCCACCGTCAATTAAAATGGGGAAAGACGTATTGTTAAATATTTCTATTACAACTTGCCCATATGTCACTTCTTTCACCAAATCTTTTTCCACTGGGATGGGTTTTATTACTACAAATTTTTCACGAACACGAACTAATAGACTACCATTTTTCATATACATTTCATCAATATCTGATCGAGTTGCTCTCATATTGCATGCACCTTTTCGAATGTATATATCACCCTTTTTAATATTATTACTTTTACCACAGTTTTCCTTAATCACATAAGGTTGATTCGTATTCTTTGCTAGAATCTTTATATATCCAATTTTCTTGTTATTATCTAATTTCTCTATTCCACATTCAACTTCTGGAAAAGGCTCTATTGTTTTATTAATATAATCATCAACAACATCTTGACTCGGAAAAGTTTTTTCATCAATTCCTATTACTTCTCGATTCTTATCTTCTACTCCAAAAATAATGTACTTATCTTGGTCTGTTATATAATTAGCAAAAGCCGAAACATCCTTTGGTATATCAGATTGTTTTAATGACTTGTAAAACTCTTGTTTAAAATCAACAAGTGAAGTTTCCTTCGCATCCTCTATGTAATTCAAAATTATATTTCTATCCATCCCCTACCTCTCATACTCAAACTCAGCAAACCGATTAATATACCCATTCAGCCCCTGGCCACTTAATGCCAGTTCCTTCATCTTTTCCACTTTTTCTTTTCCGGCGCTGGCATAGGAGTATTTATATAGCTTTGGTGTTTTGTAATATTTGATGAGCACATAATCCTTGCCGATTTCAAATTCCTCTACGCTGGATTTGGTTCCTACATTTTGATATTTTTGCATGTGTATTTCCACCTTTCACATTTTGTAATTCTGCAGAATAAGTACTTGCTCTGCAGCCGATATTATATCTACTTCAAATGCTACCCTTATGTATCCTGTAATTCAATCGATTTTCCGTAAGTGTATGCCAATTTTCGACAAGTGTCATTTTGCTTCATGATTTTCCACAAAAAAGACCACCTTTTCAGGTGGCAGTGTCATTAAGTTTATATTGTTAAACTTTAAATTAATGAAATTTCCGGTCTATGCATTGGCACATTCGTATTGTCTATTTATATATAATTTTTTGAATTGGTTCATTTTACGATGGGATATGTCGATGTCGTCACCATTGCTTAAGTATACGATTCGTTCTTCTATGCGGCTTATTTCATCCAGATTTACGATGTACGCGTTATGACATCGGCAGAACCATTTACCCTGCAGCATGCTCTCAAGTTCGCTCAAGTTGTTGCTGCAATTAATACGACCCTGTTTTGTATGTATCACGACATAGTGTTTTTCTGTCTCAATGTAGATAATATTTTTCAAGACAATTTCCCTAGGCTTGTCGTTTATAGCGTTTATTTTGATTTTCTGGTTGCGGCCAAGAACGATTATAGCGGAATCAATGGCTTCTTTTATTTCTTCCAAACATGCCTTATCTATGTATCGAAATGCATTAACAACATACCCTTTCCGGCTCATCTCGGCATGCGTGGTCAGTATCACAAAAAGGCCATCGTCACCGGCTTCTTTTGCCTTGGCGATAGTGTCAAAGCCATCTATGTCCGGCATTTCTATATCAATAAATGTGAGGTCATAATGTTTTTTGCTATCAAGAAAATTCTTGCCGCTGTTAAAAACATCTATTTCAAATTCATTGTTTTTATCATATTTTTGTATCTCGGTTTTGACACGTTCTCTCCAATTACTGCCGTCGTCCACAATTGAAATTCTCATAATCCTACATTCCCATATTGTTAAAAAGTATTGTCAGCTTGAATATGTTGTCTTTTGTTTCGATGTCAAATACCCCTTTATACTTATTTATGCTGTCTTTCATGTTTTCCAATCCGAATCCATGATAGTCAACATTTTCCTTCCGGGTTTTTAGCTGCACATTGCCGCCCGGCTGGTCGCTGTTAAAAGAATTCTTCACAACGATGATAATATTCCTGTCCGTGTATCTGCATTCCACTGATATGTATTTCTCTTGCGTCTGGACTGCTGCCTCCAGAGCGTTACTGAGCACATTTGAAAAGATGGTGCAAATGTCATATATGTCTATGCGACAATCCTGCGGAAATCTGCCTTTAACTTCCATCTTTATACCTTGTTGCTGTGCTTTTGCATAGTATTGGTTGATGATGGCATCCACCGTTCCGTTCTGAACAGTGACAATGTTCCCCAATTTCTCAACTTTTATCTGCATCTGTTCAAGATAGCTGTCTATTTTCTCATAATCATGACTTGTCACAAGAGATGATATCAGCTCCATGTGGTTGCGTAAATCGTGCCTGAATTTCTTGGTTTCCGTTTCCCGATTCTCCAGATATTCGTAGTAATTTTTCTGCTCGTTTAAATACTTCTCCGTGAGTTGCTTTTTCTCTTTGTAAACATTACGCTGCATGAATAGAAAAATAACTGCTGCCAACTGGATGAAGATACCGATGATGACGAGGATTACGGCAATCTGAAATAGAATTTTATACTTTTCTAAAAGTATGTTAACATTCATAAATGCTATGATTGTAACAACCAAAGTATCTACTACCAATAAAAGCGTAAACCAAAACAAATTAACTGCCCCTATAGAAGTCATACCTTCAGTCGTGTGTTTCTTGTATACTTGACCTACCGCATATACTAGTATTAAAGAAATAATCGAAATACCTAATTTATAAATTATATCTCCATTAATATTAAACATGTCTAAAAACATATCAAATAGAACGGTAGACATAGCATACAACATGGATAATGCAAATATCATCCATGCAGATACAATTATAGCACTACGTAATTTCTCTCTATACAACATATATATAAGCAGAATAATTGTCACTATATATATGGCTGTTTCTATAAAATGATTGTCGTAAACATTAATTATCAGTGATACAATACCCATGATAAATCCAGCAATCATTATAAATAACTTGCTATTTCTAGATTCTCTTCTTTTAAAAACAAAAAAAGTATCGCACATTACTATAATTTGCATAAGATGAATAATATCCGCCAGCACATTAACGATAATCGACATTTTCCCCTCCCTAATAAAGAATATTTGCTATTTAGAATATAACAAATATTCCTTATTTAGGAAAGGATAAACTTCTTATTCTTATACCCCATAGAAAATGTAGATAATGAGGTCATATATCTTAGAAATCACTCTTTTGTCCTTTCCGTATATACTGTTGTATTATCCGGATAAGAACAGAATACCTTTTTGAAAAAATAAGTAAATAGATTTTGCCTAACTGTATATCATTTTCGGCTAAATGTAATTTATTAAATCCCCCAACAAGCTCTCCAACATCTTTTCCGGTGCATCCATGAATCGTTTCGTGACCATAAAATGCTCCGTGTCCTTATAATTCACAGCGCGAATCCCCGCTTCTGTTATTTCCAATACTTCCGCTCCCGGAAAAGTCATTAGGATGGGGGAGTGGGTAGATATAATAAACTGCGAATCCTGCCGTACCAGTTCCTGCATATAGCACATCAGCCGCATCAATCGCATGGGTGATAATGCGGCTTCCGGCTCGTCAAGTATGTATAATCCATTTCCGCCGAAGCGGTTTTCCACCAATGCCATGAAGCTTTCTCCATGGGATTGTTTGTGCAGAGACACGCCGCCATAACTGGCAATTACCGGTGCACCTATTCCGACCTCATCCATTTCATCAATATTGGATGCCACGTTGTAAAAACTTTCCGCCCGCAGGAAGAAGCCGTCCCGATGCCGCTTATAGCCTCTGCTTACGGTCATATAATTATGCAAATCAGAATGTGAATCTTTCGTCACAAAATTGAAATTAATGGTTCCGCCTTCCGGATTAAATCCCATGGCAACTGCGATACCCTCTATAAGAGTTGATTTACCCACTCCGTTTTCGCCCACCAGAAATGTCACTTTTTTATGAAATTGGATTCCATCTTTTTTTCTTAAGTTTTTTACAATGGGAAGGTTTCTTAAATAATTGCCTTTAGGGATTTCTTTAGTAAGGCTGACCCTGCTTATGTATAGATTACTTTTCATTCTTCGTTACCCTTTTCTACTGTAGTCAGCTCACAAAGCACACCCTCAGGCAACACGTATTTCACGATTCCTTTTGCGGTGTCTCCAATGCGGTCATAGAGTCTGCCTGCACTCATGCTCTCACCCTGCACTGTAAACGGGCTGTTTGCCACATAACCTACAAGACCTAATCCGTCCACCTCTACTTTAATTGCTTCTTTGTCGTATTCGTTATCGGGCTCCTTAATTAATTTCACTTCCATTTGGGGCTCAAAAAATTTCTGTCCATAATGATGTTTTGTACCTGCAATTGTAAAATAGATTTTATTCATAGTGTAATCCTCCTTTTTATTCTTCCTACATCTTATCCACCCTGCAAATATCATAATATTCGCAACTCACACAAAAACACTTGCAACCATGTTCTCTTTTACACATTCCAACAATCCAATAAACAAACCGTTTTATCATGCGCACTCCTCCTCTGATTCCGTAATATTCTCTATCATGTCCAGACTATATTGATAGGCATCCCGCATTGCTTCGCAGTCAAAACAGCCTGCCATTGCCTCCAGGTATTCCAGCTCCGACATTATTTCCTTACGATCATTACGGCAGTCTTTTAATTCCTTAAAGACTTTATATGCCTGGGCCACATTGTAATTGGCGTCTTCCATAAGCATCAAAATCTCTTCAATTCGCGCATCCAACTCATCTATCCGAATGTATTGATTGGTAATATACTGTTGTATATTGCCATAAAATTCTACTTGCTGCTGTGCAAACTGTTTCCAATTATTTTTCTTCCCATCAAAGGGTGTCTCTTTCCATATGTATTCCATTGATTTTTCCTGTGAATCTGCCATAATCTCTTCCTCCGATTCGCTAATTGGGTATGCAAAATAAAAAGAACCAAGACTCGGATTGATTTCCTTATCTTGGTTCAAGTATATATTTATTTGTGTCCAATAAACTCGCCTTAAAACCGGTGCACCCCCGCTAATCCGGTTCAGGCGCAACTATAAACGTCTACTCCACATTATACTCATTGCGGATATTCTGTGCAAGTCTGTAGATATTGGTAAGTGCTGCTTTTACCTGATTCATGTCGTTAACTGCAGTGGTTACCACGTCAGCACCGCTGGTAGAAAGCATTGCAACCTCTTCGCTGTTGGCAGATAATTCTGCCGCGCCGCTCGAAATGACTACAGAAGCTTCCGTGATGTCACTGATAACACGCTTGAAATCAATAATTACGCTCATTAACTGATTAATACCCATGTCAATCGTATCGAAGTTTTTCTTGGTTTCTTCAATTAAACCGTTCTGTTCTTCTACGATTTCTGCAGAATGTTCAATGCTTGATGTAACTATTTCCACATTCTTGTTAAGCTCTGCAAGAATCTCAGTGATTCCCTGGGTTGCCACTCTGGTCTGGTCTGACAGAAGCTTAATTTCTTCTGCAACAACCGCAAAACCTTTTCCGGCATCACCTGCTCTAGCTGCCTCAACAGATGCATTCAGTGCAAGGAGATGTGTCTGGGTGGAGATACCAATAATAGTACTTAAAATATCTTTTACCGCTCTTGTCTTTTCATTTAAAATCTCTACGTTTCTTACGGTTTCCTTATTGTCCTGCTCTACTTCCTTTGCGTGATTATGCAATTTATCCATTATTTCAGAACAGATTGATACCTGCTCTAAGGTCATGTTTGAAGCTTCCGCCATAATTTCGGTTTGTGCTTTTACGTTTTGTGTACTGTTCTCAATATCACGGCACATACGGGACTGTCTTTGGATTTCCTCTGTTGTGTTCTTAATATTTGCTGCAATATCATGCATTGATGAATTACTTGTGTTAAGTGCTTCATCCAGTGTTGTCACATATCCGTTAGCTTCATCAAACTGAGTAACCAGCTCTGCTGATACGTATCTTGCAGTTTCAAGATTTTCATCATTAAATGCAATCCATATCTTTGTAATATTATAAACAGATACTACGATAAAAATCAAAATTACAATAGATGTTCCTGCTTCGGTCAATGAAACAAGTCCTTTGTTACAAAGTACCATGGTTCTTATTGCGAAAATCGGTATAATTATCGCTGCACTCACAATAATTCTCTTTTTCTCCAGATAAGCCATCAGTGCAATAAATAATGTGGCCGTAACTATAAAGAAAAACTGTGCATCTACAAAGAGAATCATAATCAAACAAACTGCCATTGCAACTATATTCATATAGAAGCCGCACTTCCTGGTTCCTTTAAATTTATTATATATAACGGATAGTGCAACGATACCTACAATAGCCGATACAACAATAAATTTAGTTGCAAATGTTGAATTACCGGTAAATATCAGTCCTAAAATATTAAGGAAAATACCAACAATTACCACCATTAATGTCGGAAACACCATCGAATCCGCTTTTCTGTACTGTTTTTCTGTCATACCCTTATCCCTTTCGTTAACCCCAAAATTTTTTATTTCTTATCCATGTTGTCTTCAACATATTTCTTAATAAGCATATTATCCTCAAACATTCTACATCCGATAATATATGTTCCATTGTCGTATGTAGAACGGATAATGGTTGCCGGTAAAATCTTACTCTCAAGGAGTTCGAAATCATTGATAACCAATTCTACTTTCTTTCCGACGGCATCTGCAAGCACCTGGTCACTGCACTGGAAAGCATAGCCGCCGGCACTGATATTAACCATTTTACCCCTGTAGTTCTTATCATCTGCTTCTATCATAATAGTACAATTGTTATTAATTGCATATCTTGGATGTTTCCTTCGATTGAAAACTTTAGGTGCTTCAGTTAACTCAACAACGTATTGTTTATCCCTGACATTTATTGATACATCTTTCCAAATATATAATGCATTAAAAACTACAATCTGTACTTCAAATTTTGTTTTTTTCAATGCAGAGGAAATTTCTAAATCTTCCAAATCCTCAAGAATAACTTTATCATCTACAACATCTTTTACCCTTGTTTCATATTTGCAGCTGTTGTCTTTATCTAAAATAATAACATTCATATCGGCAGCGACATCTTTAACACTCATGAAACCGCCTTCGCCTAATTCCTCAACCAGTTTACCTACTACATTTTCTATCATGCTGACATTACGGGCTGTTTCATCATATTTGCTTAGCATTGTGACGGTGGTTGTCTCAGAATCCACAACGCTTACAATCATTTCCTCCATAATATCCTGAACATGTCTCATGTTATCTACCATGTTTTTATTGGAGGTTTCAACCTGTTTCATGGCACAATCAACTGTTTGAATTCCATCACCCAGATCAACTGAATCCTTTGCAATCATTCCTACGCTTGATGAAACATTTTGAATCTTTTCAAGTGTCTGATGTACCAGTCCCAGAATCATGGTAACGGATTCGGTCATCTTTTCGGACGTTTCCTCAAGCATATTTAACGCCTGTACTATACTGGCTGATGATGACTGTGTACCCATACTTAATTTACGAATTTCTTCGGCTACAACCGCAAAACCTCTTCCATTCTCTCCGGCTCTTGCTGCTTCAATTGATGCATTTAATGCAAGAAGGTTTGTCTGATTGGAGATGCTGTTAATTGTTCCCGTCTCTCCTTTAACTCTGTCAAACTGTATACGGAATTCCTTTAAGATTACATCAACATCTGTAGCCAGCTGCGCCATGCTCTTGGCAGATTCTACTGCTGTTATTAATTCCTCCGTGCTTTCATTTGCATGATTGGAAGATTTTTTACTTAAATCAACAATGTGTTCAACAAGGCCGGCAACATTTTCAACCTGATTGTCAATATCCTTTGTCATGCGCATGGAGGAATCTATCCTCTGGCTTAAACGATTACTGCTTTCAACCAGTCCCTGCATACTGTTAACAACAATGCCCGCACCCTCTTTATTCTCATCTGCAAGTTCACGTACAACGGTTACACCATCCACAACCGAATTGCTTGCCTTTTTAACTGTTTCGACAGTCTGTATAACCCTTGTCAGGTTACCTTTAATGGAGTCAAGCAACCACCCGTCTGACATGGTCATATGACTAATGGATGTAAGATATCCTGCAAAACAGAATATTATTACGGCAATCTGAATTTCAAAATTAGATATATCTGACGCCGTATTCATACCATTCATATAATTTCTTACTATGGTAAAAATCAGAACCGCAATGCTAAAAATACCATAACGCAAAATAAATCCACGGTTCTTGTAAATTATCAATATACTTGTTAACGGCAGGATATATGCAAATGCCAGTGTTCCCGGTGATGTAATCATGATATACAAATAGAACATACCAAACCCGAATCCTACTATATCCTGATAGGCTCTTGTATGCCATCCGCGGATTTTAAGTACCACTAATCCTATAATAAATGGAATCCAGCAAATCAATTCCATTATTATAAAATATTGAGTTGTTTTTAAACCTTTTACAATTTCTAAGAAATACGCAACCGATAAGACAATGGATAAAATCAGCCACATAACTAAGGCTTTTTTATTTGCCTTTTTAGCAAAATACTTTTCGTTAAATTCCATAGAAATGCCTCCTTTTAAGAAAACAGATGAAAATATCTGCTAAATACAAATATTTTAACATATTACATCTCTTTTGTGTACTCTTTTTGGTCTGATTATAATTATAATTAATTTGTTACAATACATTGAATTTGCACATAAACATTGGGAGATGAAGTTACTAAACATTTCTTTGACAATGCATTTTTCGGAACTCAGCAACAACCATAACAACTGCCGTTACGCCCGCAAGACAGTCAGCAATGGGTCCTGCTACCAAAATTCCGTCAATTCCCCAAATTTTTGGAAGAACAATTATCAAGGGAAGCAGAAATAATATCTGACGTGTCATTGACAGGAATACACCCTTTATGGCTTTACCGATTGACGTAAAGAATGTTGAAGTTATGGGCTGCATGAAATTTAACCATGTAAACAACAGCATTACCCTGAAGGTTTTAACTCCAAATTCAAAATATTCCGGCGTTCCTTCTCCGAACAATCCCAGAAGCTGCCTTGGCATAGTCTGAAACAGCACAAAGGAACACAAGGAAATAAGTCCGCCCGCAATAATAGCCAGGCGATACGCTTCTTTTACACGTTTATAATTACTTGCACCGTAATTAAAGCTTTCTACAGGCTGACTTCCCTGAGCGATACCGATGATTATAGAGAAGAAAATCTGATTAACTTTCATAACAATACCTGTGCATGCTATGGGTATCGACTCTCCATATACGGAAAGAGCCCCGTAATGCTTTAATGAATTGTTAAGTACAATCTGCACAATCATCATTGCAAGCTGGTTGAAGAAAGACCCCATACCGATTTCGGCGATTTCTTTTATGTATTTGAAACTTGGAATCAGATGCTTTTTTAATAATGGCACAGTTTTAAAGTGGCGCATGTAATTAAGTACAATACAGGCCGATGCAAACTGTCCGATAATCGTTGCAAGCGCCGCACCTTCCATTCCCCAGTTAAATCCAAGTACGAAGAGAGCGTCCAGCACCACATTAATCAAGGCTCCGGTCAGATTGGAAATCATGGTCATTTTGGGACTTCCGTCCGCACGCATCAAATGTCCGCCGCCGGTTCCCAACAGTATAAAAGGAAATCCAATGGATGTAATTCTTACATATGGTATGGCATAGGGCAGAACATCTACCGGAGAACCAAAAAGTAAAAGTAACGGCTCTAAGAAAATCTGCGCAACCAAAAAAAGCATTGTTCCGCAAATAATAAGCATTATAAGCGCATTTCCAACATAATACGGCGCACCTTCTTTATTGCCTCTTCCCAGATTAAGGTTAAAGCAGGAAGCTCCTCCGATTCCAAATAAAAGCGCCAATGCAAGACAAGATGTAGTGAACGGAAATGCTATATTAGTTGCGGCATTACCCAGAGTTCCCACTGCATGACCGATAAAAAGCTGGTCTACAATATTATACAAAGCACCTACCAGCATGGCTATTATGCTGGGCACGGCAAATTTCATCATCAATTTACCTATCGGTGCACTGCCTAACGGATTTACTTTTTCTTCACTCATTTTATATCCTCTTCTCTCAATCTTTTAAAAATGCATCTATTACCCGTATGCCTGCTGCCATTCTTTTTAAGCTTGCAAGCTCTCTTTTCATATATTCTTCCAACTGTGCTGCTTCTTCTTCGCTAAATCCCTTATTACTTATAAGTCTGCACTCAGGAATCTTACCTTCCGCAACTCTCATGCCGTCTTCAAAAGATACAAACGCATAACGCTCTCCGTCTTTCATCATAACAGGTGACACGGACATTTTAACAGAATCATTCATATTTGCATCCTCCTTCTAATACGGCTTTAACAAAAAAAATTATATCACATGAATTTTTTATCTTCAATTCAAAGTATTTGTTTCTCTTCGCATTTTGATATTACTATATTTGGTTGTCTTATAGGTAATGTATCCCATATCAAGTACTCGTTTTTATAAACGTTTTTTGGTATAATATGGACAATGAGGTAAATTATATATAAAAGAAAGGTGGTACAACCTTGAAACAGAATTGGAACGAGAATTGGTATTTTACAAAGGACTTAACAGACGATAATTCCTGGACAGAAATTAATCTCCCCCATACTTGGAACGGCACTGACGGGCAGGACGGAGGCAACGACTACTACAGAGGTACCTGCTTCTATAAGAAATCTCTCGACAAAGCTGACCTTCCTGAAGGTTTGGAGACATATATTGAATTTGAGGGCGTTAATTCATCTGCAGATTTATTTGTAAATGGTGTTAAGGTTATTCATCACGATGGTGGGTACTCTACCTGGCGTGCCAACCTTACGGAATATATAGCAGATCATAACGAAATAATTGTGCACGTAGATAATGCACCCAATGACAAGGTATATCCCCAGGTTGCGGATTTTACCTTCTATGGCGGCATATATCGTAATGTCAATCTGATTTCTGTTCCCCACGCTCATTTTGATCTTGATTACTGGGGAAGCCCTGCAGTGCAGATTATACCTCAGATTGAAGGTAATAATGCTCTTGTTTCAATTGATGCTTATCTTACCGGCATTACCGGAAGAGAACAGCTTTTGTTTGAGATTATAGACGGGGAATCGGTTATTGCTTCTACAACCATCACCACAGACACCCGTGGTGTGGAACTTGAAATTAAAAATGTTCATCTTTGGCACGGAACTATCGACCCTTACTTATATGCTGCCAAGATTACTCTTTTTGACAAAGGTGAAATTCTTGACCGCAGAGAAGTACGTTTCGGTTGCCGTACCTTTGAAATTGACCCCGAGAAAGGTTTTATCCTTAACGGAAAGAGTTATCCTCTCCGGGGCGTTTCAAGACATCAGGACAGACCCGGAATAGGTAATGCTCTCTTGCCTGAACACCATGTTGAAGATATGGATTTAATATGTGAAATGGGAGCTAACACCATCCGCCTTGCCCATTATCAGCATGACAGGTATTTCTATGACTTATGCGACGAAAAGGGTATAGTCGTATGGGCTGAAATCCCTTATATTTCACAGCATATGCCAAATGGCCGCGATAACGCCCAGAATCAGTTAAAGGAATTGATTATACAGAATTTTAATCATCCTTCTATTGTTGTTTGGGGTATATCTAACGAGATTACTTTAAGCGGAATTACTCCTGATTTGATTGAAACTCATAAATTACTTAATGACACAGCCCACAGACTTGATTCACGCAGATTAACTACCATGGCTGTCGTAACCATGTGTAACATGGATAACGAATATGTTCACTTTACCGATGTTGTTTCTTACAACCATTACTTTGGATGGTATGGCGGCGAAACCTCTATGAACGGTGAGTTTATGGACAGATTCCACGCCAAATATCCTGATAAACCAATCGGTATGAGCGAATATGGCTGTGAGGCCCTTAACTGGCACACCTCCAATCCGACTCAGGGCGATTATACGGAGGAATATCAGGCCTATTATCATGAAGAACTGATTAAACAACTCTTCACCCGGCCTTATATTTGGGCTACCCATGTATGGAATATGTTTGATTTTGCTGCAGATGCAAGAGCAGAGGGCGGCGAAGACGGAATGAACCACAAAGGTTTGATTACCTTTGACCGCAAGTATAAAAAGGATTCTTTTTATGCTTACAAGGCATGGTTATCCGATGAACCCTTTGTACATGTTTGCGGCAAGCGTTATATAGACAGAGTGGAAGATGTAACCAAAGTTACTGTATATTCAAATCTTCCCACTGTTTCACTATTTGTAAACGGTGAGCTTTTAGACACTAAGACCTGTGAGGATCACTTCTTCTACTTTGAAGTTCCCCTCAAAGGTGACACCAATATAACCGCCAAAGCAACCAACGAAGCACAAACTGTTTCGTGTGAAGACAGCAGCGTCATCCGCAAGGTGGATACCTTTAACGAAGAATATCGTATGAAAGAAGCCGGAGACATTATTAACTGGTTTGAGATTACTGCTCCCGACGGATTTCTTTCAGTAAATGATAAGCTTTCCGACATATATGCTACCGCAAGAGGAACCTTTATTATTAATTCTCTTATGTTTAAAATGCTTTTCAAGGCTAAACGTTCTTCACAGAAAAAATCTGAGAAAAAGGGCGGTGGCATGGGCATTAAAATTAACAGTCCTGAAATCAAAAAACTCGTAGGCGGCATGACTATGAAACGTATTTTCTCAATGATTGGAACAGCCGGCCTTAACGTTACTTTTACAAAAGAAGAGATATTAGATATTAACCGCCGATTGAATAAAATTAAGAAAAAGAAAATATAATAAATAAAACTGTTTAATGAAAAGGGGCATATTATGGACAATACTGCTTTTTATAAATTATCCTATGGGTTATTCCTGGTTACTTCAAAAAAAGAAGAAAAAATAAATGGTTCCATTGTCAATACAGTAATCCAACTTACTACTAATCCTTATCAAATCAGCATTACTATGAATAAGAGTTCATATAATCATGATTTGATTATGGATACAAAAAAAGCAGTTGTGACAGTTCTGTCAACTACTGCGCCCTTTGAAGTCTTTAAGCATTTTGGATTCCAAAGCGGCAGAGATGTTGATAAATTTAATAATCCGCCTTGCAGCTATACCTTTACTGAAAGCGGAATCCCCTACCTAAACTCCGGTGCTTGTGCTTATTTTGTATGTAATATCAAGGAAACTATAGATGTTGGGACTCACACCACTTTTATAGCAGAAGTAACAGAAGCAGAAGTTATTTCCAAAAGTGAAATTCCTATGACCTACGCTTTCTATCAATCAGTTGTTAAACCTAAACCACAGCCTGCAGAGGAAGCAAAAAAAGGGTATCGGTGCACGGTGTGTGGTTATGTATACGAAGGCGAACCTTTACCTGATGATTTTATCTGCCCCTGGTGTAAACACGGCGCGAACGATTTTGAAAAAATCTGATCCACAACGCCAACAGAATTATCTATAGGAACTTCTTGATAATCTTCTTTTAAACCGCTACTTAGCTTCCATTTCATTTTTCATTTCAATTTTTTTATGATACATCGCCTTATCTGCGCGGCGCATTGTATCTTCCAAACTATAATCCGTCAAACTATCATACTTAACGCATCCGCAGGCAATTCCCATCTTAAAACTATCCGGATGTGTGGCATTATATTCATCAATCTTATCCTGCATAGCTGCCATATGCAACCGACAATCGTGCAAAGTATGCCCTTGTACCAGAACGCAGAATTCATCTCCGCCAATTCGGTAACATTTGCCCAATTCACTGAAGCAATCTTTAATAATTCCGGCACTGTTCTTGATATATTCATCACCTTTCTCATGACCAAAGGTATCATTACACTTCTTGAGATTATTAAGGTCGAGCATAATCATAAAAAGCATACCTTCAGCCAAATCCATCTGTCTTACATGGTTAGCGTATGCCGTTCTGTTATATAAACCCGTTAATTGATCTTGATATGCTATCCGCTCCAAATTCTGGGCCTGAAGACCAAAAGCAATCAAATCGCGAGTCTCTCTTAAAGAAACAAAACCAAGTGAAACGATGAATATCAAAAATCCTACCATCCCAAGTACCATCTGGGTTGATTTTACGTCTATGTAATAGATAACCATATCTACCATCATTCCCACCAGACAAATAATGGTGCAGGATATCATAATCACTAATTTCCTGTTTAACTGTTTTCCACGGTTTTCACGGATAAATATAGTTATAACCACAACAGCCACAAAAAACATTACAAGGTGATTAATCCATGCAATTTCCCTTAAATCAGCCAGACCGGTCATTTGCAATCCGATTGATATTACAACAACCCCAAAATTTAATACACAAGATATGTACCATAATTTATTTTCGTTATCATTAAATAAATCTTTTACATACAACACAAAAGGAACTATCGTAAGAAGCAGTGCCATAAAAGGAATAAAGGATAATACCGGTATATGCTGTAAGAAAAGTACCGAAAATTTTGTATCGAAAAATTTCCATAAACCGATACAAATCGCAAAGCATCCCAACATAAACAAGCTTCTGTCCATGCCCTTATTTTTACGATTAAATAAAACGAACAGTACAAATACAATACCTATGAAAATAGCCAATATACTCATTATTAACGGAGTCCATTCCATAAAGAATATAGCGTTCCATATCTTAAAATGGGAGCCCACATAAAAATCCGGTACACGCTCTATTACATTTTCATAGGCAGGAATAAGATTAACCGTTACTGTCTTGCCTTCATCATCCACATACAACGGAATTCTGTTCCATGAGCATCCCGGAGTTTTTACAAAGGTACCCTCATCCGCACTCTTAACACTATAAATAAGCTCATCATCAATGAAAACTTCAACATATTGATGTGAACTGTAAAAAACCAGACTTGCCCCGTCTTTTGGAACATTTTCTAAAGGTATTGTAAATTCACGCTTTTTACCAATAGGTGTATCTTTATCGTCTACAATAACTCCTTGAAGCGAAATAATACTATAATCTCCCGGGTTACGTGCCAAAAAAACATCTACGTTAACATTTTTATGTAAAAAGTTTGCCAGAAACAACACTATTACAATACTTATACCATATAAAATTTGTACTGTTTTATTCCCCAACTTCATATTTTGACCTATCTTCCAAAAACACAATTTATAATCACACTCTTTTACTATATAACATTTTCTCTGTCAATTCAACCAAATTGCCTTAAATGTAGTCAAAAAAAACCACCGGTTTCATATTTTTAACAAAATACAAACCCGATGGTTATTAATTTTTAGTATTTGACAATTATTGTGCTACTTCCGCAGCCTCTTTGCTTCTGGTTACAAACTGCATAATTGCCATAACCCCAACCAGTGCCAAGCCGATTGCATCAGTAACAAGACCGGGATAGATAAGCATCAAACCACCCACAAGGCTTAATATTCTCTGATACCAGGTCATGTGATGGAGGAAGTAACCCTCAAGAGCCGCCGACACGCCGAAGATACCTACCAACGAGGTAATACAAATCTGGATAACCTCGATTGCTGTTGTGTCAATAAAGAGCATTGCCGGATTCAGTGCAAATACGTAAGGAACGATAAACGCACCAATTGCAAGCTTTGTAGCGGTAAATGCTGTCTTCATGGGGTTCGCCTGCGCAATAGCCGCACCCGCATAAGCTGCAAGAGCTACAGGAGGTGTAAGGTCTGCCACGATACCGAAGTAGAACACGAAGAAATGAGCCGCAATTGTGGGCACACCCATACGAATCAATATCGGAGCACAGGTTGCTGCCATAATACAGTAGTTAGCTGTAGTAGGCACACCCATACCAAGTACGATGCAGCAAATCATTGTAAGGAACAATGCAATAATTACCTGATTACCTGCAAGAGCAACAATACCGTTAATAAGCATATTTGCAAGGCCTGTCATGGTGATGGTTCCTGCAATCATACCTGCAACACCACAAGCTGCCGCAACTGTAATCATACCCTGACCGCCTGCTGCAAGAGCTTCCCAAATCTTCTTAGGTGTGATACGGTTCTCTTTATTGAATAGACTTACAACAATTGCCGCAATAATAGCAAGCGCCGCTGCATACTGAATAGAACGCTGGCTGGTACCAACAAGATATACTAACAAAATCAATGGCAATAATAAATATGTCTGCTTAAGCAAAGGCTTAATTCTGGGTAACTCATCTTTTGTAAGACCGCGAAGACCCTCTTTTTTTGCCTCAAGATGAACTGCAATGAAAATACCTGCAAAATATAGTACTGCGGGTAAAATTGCACGTACAACGATGTTGCTGTAAGGAACACCTACATAATCTGCCATAAGGAATGCTGCCGCTCCCATGATAGGGGGCATAATCTGGCCGCCGGTGGAAGCTGAAGCCTCTGCTGCTGCCGCAAACTCAGGCTTATATCCGGTCTTTTTCATCAAAGGGATGGTAACTGAACCGGAACCTACGGTATTGGCAACGGATGAACCGGACACCATACCCTCCATTGCACTTGCCACAACTGCAACCTTTGCAGGACCACCGGAGAAACCACCAACAAATGCATTGGAAATATTTATAAAGAAATCCGCAATACCGGTTCTTTCAAGGAAAGCACCGAATATGATAAACACTACGATAAACTTAGAACAAACGTTAATCGGTGTGGACATAATTCCTTCTTTACTATAGAAAAGATAACGAACGGTATAGTTTAATTTACCGCTTAATGTAGGATTGGATAATCCCCAAATTAAAGCATAAAGTATAAGTACCCCTGCCACAATAAGAATGGGCACGCCTACACTTCGACGACAAACCTCTGCAATAGAAATAATACCTACGATACCGATAGCAATCTGATACCACTCAAAATTACTTCCCTGCTGGATAATGGTCATGGCATTGAAAGTGTAATACAAGAATGCACCTGTACCCGCAAGCATAAGTACAATATCATACCAGGGCATGTGATTAACCTTCTGGTGACCCTTTTTTGCAGGGAATACAAGATAACCCAAAAATACAATAAAGGCTACAAAGGATGTGAGACGAATCTCTTCAAGCCAGCTGGTAAACAAAGTTACATAGATACAAAACAAGGCGAAAATTGCCAAAACACTTGTGACGAAAATTTTAGGTTTCCCTTCCCATACACGGGTATTGGACTCTCTGTCAAATTTCTTCATTACTGCATCCAAGTCCATTGGTTCCTGAACTTCAGGAGCTTTCTTCTTACTAAAAAATCCCATGAATACCTCCTTTTAATAATGTGTCAAAAAATGGCTGCGGCGAGAGCCCGTCGCAGCCACAAAGTTTCCTAAACTATTATTAGTTTGTTTCTACAGTAACACCCTTTTCTGCAAAATATTTTGCTGCACCTGCATGGAAAGGAGCTGTCATACCGCTTGTTGCATTCTCGATGCTAAGCTCAGCACCTTTTGCGTTTTCAGCAGTAATTGCATCAGTGTTATCAAAAATGGCTGCTGTTAATTTGTAAACATCATCTTCAGAAGCAGAAGCGCTTACAATTAATGTTGCTTTAACAGTTACAGTCTGAACATCTGCTTCCTGACCTGCGTATGTGCCTGCAGGAATAGTGTGTACAGTATAGAAAGGACAAGAAGCCATAAGAGCATCTGCTACTTCACCATCGATAGGAACAAGATAAGCACTGTTTGTTGTACAAAGCTCAGTGATTGCAGGGGTGGGCGGTCCTGCTACGATGAATGCTGCATCAATCTTGCCGTCCTTTAACGCATCCGCACTGTCTGCAAAAGACTGATACTGAGCATTAATATCATTTTCTGTAAGACCTGCTGCAGTTAAAACGTCAATAGCGTTAAAGTAAACACCTGAACCGGGAGCACCGATAGAAACAGATTTACCTGCTAAGTCAGCAACACTCTTAATTTCAGGATCCATGGTTACAAGCTGAACTGCTTCAGCGTAAAGACCTGCAACAACGCGGAAAGAATCAACTTTGCCGTCTTCCTCAAAGGAACGGGTTCCTTCCCAAGCATAAGCCATAACGTCTGACTGAACAGTACCTAACTGATAATCGCCTGCTGCGATACCCTGAATGTTAGCTTTTGAACCGTCAGTAGAAACAACTGTTACATCGATACCTGCGTTGTTCTTAATGTACTGACCAAGAACTCCACCGTATCCGTAATATGTACCGGATGTACCACCGGTACCCATGGTCATCTTAGATGAACCTGAGCCTCCACAAGCAACAAGTGCCATAGCCATAACCATTGCTAAAGCAACTGAAATAATTTTTTTCATATTAATAAACCTCCTAAAAAACTTGTTTTTAAAAAAACACTTTCATAATTATACAATTCATTTTTAGCTTTTGCAAGAAAAATATTCTCCTGTTTTTTCATATAAGAAGGAGCAGCCCACCTCACATAGTGTACTGCTCCTTGTTAATTCATCTTCTTTTCTCTTACATTCCGGGTATCTCAAAGTCTTCCGGTATCGACATTCCTTCAGGCATCTCCATACCCTCAGGTGGCATCGGCATCCCTTCAGGCATCTCCATACCTTCAGGTGGCATCATGTCCTCGCCGCCAAAATCAGGCATCGGCATCTCGCTTTGGTCTCCACCAAAGTTACCGAAGTTTTCTCCTTCACCCCGGCCTTCGCCAAATCCTTCGAAGCTGCCTTTATCTCCCCTGTCACTACCGGGGAAGCCTCCGCCCATTCCACCATGACCCATACTTCCCATATCTGAAATAGTAAGGTCGGATGCATCGATAAGCGCTGAACTGTCTGCTGCCTGTCCCTCTGACGTGGCAGGAATCTCGCCTGCAAGCTGACCACTTACGCTCTCACTGCGAAGTTCACAGAATTTACGAAGTGCATCAACGCCGGTTTCAAATTCTTCATAAGTACAGAATTTGCCTGGGTCTTTTTCCACATATGGCGCAATCAGCTCTGCTGCATGGTCTATGATTTCAGTCATGTTTACAGTATTAAGGAACTCTGCAAAATACTGATGATACATATCTGTGTATTCCTCGTTTTCCAAAATCCATGCAATCATGGGTCGATCGTTTGTGTCGCCACCGGAGACCGGGGAATCAATGGGCTCATTTACCGTATCTGTTGCATTGGATGACTGGAATCCACCAAATGCCAGATTATAGTCCCAGGGAATCATAGAGAACTGACCATCTTCCTCGTAGAGGTAATAATTGTGAATCATAGCACCGGTATAACTGTCACCATTGCAGACGAAATTGTGTACCACGAAATAACGGATCACTTCCTCCACGTCCACGATGTTTTCGATATCCTCACCTTCACTCAATGCTTTAAGAGACTTAATCAAACGAGTCTTGTCTGCGGATGTAATATCCGTTTTTGCGTTGTTAAAAATGTTGCTGTAGCTGTCCGGGTCATCGTCGATGTATTGAAGTTTTACATCGGATGAGCCCATACCCATTCCGCCACCTTTACCGCCGCCAAAATCGTTCTTTTCGCCACCACCAAAGACATTTCCGCCGCCAAAATCGTTCATTTCGCCACCACCAAAGGCGTTTCCGCCGCCAAACTCTTTCGCTCCGCCGCCGAAACCCTTATTGCCCCGGGAGCCTCTGCCACTATCTGCATTGTTTGTATTGTTTTCACTGCCTGCACTGTCTGTTCCGGGCTCTATTGGTTGCTGCTCATTTCCCGGCATTTCAGGTACTTGCGTACCCTCCGGCATCTCAAAATTCTCAGGTATCTCCATTCTCTCCGGCATCTCAAAGTTCTCAGGCAGCTCCATTCTCTCAGGAATTTCGAAATCCTCGGGCAGCTCAAACTCACCGCCTTCATTTATGAATTCCGACACATTGAAATCCTTACCGTTGCCACGACCGCCGCCAAAGCTCATGCTGTCAGGCTTGTACAGCTCACCATAATCATTGCCGTAATTGCGCTGTAAGAAAGAATCCTCAATGGCTTCCACCGCCAGATAAAGTCCCCAATCCTCACCATTTACGGTAATGTAGCTGTAACTGCATAGGGGCGCATCCACTCCGAACTCTACCATACTCTGATACACCAGATAATCCTTCATAAAGGTGTTATCCTGAATGATATTGTTAAGGCTCAATTTATCCAGACCATAATAAGTGTTGGTGCTGTCATACTGGTCAAACTCAATTTTAAAGCTGTACCTGTCACTATCCATTGATTTCACGGAACTTAAAGATGTATTTCCTTTGGCACGTATGCCTACATTTTTGTAGGATTCACCATCAATCACCACAGTACACACCGCATATTCCTCATTTTCGCAGGTCTGTATAAAGGAATCCCAATCATCCATTATAATATCAATGGTGTGCACCTTTGAATTATCAAAAAGTCTGTTTTCGTAGCCCATTTCATTTGAAATTGCCTGAACACCAAGAGCTTGCGCATTCATAAAAAGTACACACACCAGTAGGGAAAGGACAACCGCCACAACGCAGATTTTATCTATATTTTTATGCGTTGACATTTCCTGCCTCCTTAACCCATATAATCGCCGTTATAGCTTACCAAAACTGCACTCTGAACACCATCCATGTCTGCAAGTACATTAACAAAGTCAGTGTTATCATCTTTTAATCGAATTTCCAGATTAAGCTCAATTGCACCTTTTCTGGCAGTTTTACTCTTAACAACCAAACGATCTACCTGTTTTTCAAGATAAGCTTTTGCCTGCGTCTCATGCTCATGGGTATCGCACTGAATTACTACAATATAAGGATTAACATGGGATTTCTTATTTACAAATACAATAAGAATCACACCAATTACAATGCTGCCTACCACAGCCAGAGGAATCATTCCTGCTGCCAAAACAATACCAACTGCAATGGACCAAAACAGAAATGCAATATCCAAAGGCTCCTTAATAGCAGTACGGAAACGCACGATAGAAAGGGCACCTACCATACCGAGAGAAAGCACTACGTTACTGGTTACCGCTAAAATTACCACTGTGGTAATCATGGTCAGCGCAATAAGTGTCACACCGAAGCTTGAAGAGTACATAACTCCTGAAAATGTTTTCTTATATACGTAAAATATAAATAACCCAAGGCAAAATGCCAGGATTAATGCCACTGCCATATCGAGCAGACTGACGCTGTTAATGTTCTCCAAAAAACTAGATTTGAAAATGTCGTTAAAATTCATATTTGTTCTCCTTTTTTATTTATACTTTTAACCATATACCCTGCAGGCGGCATATTTGGAATAAGCTGCCGCACATCTGCCATTAAGCTGTACCGCATCACTAACAACTTCAGGAAGAAATTCATCCCATTTTACTTCCAGAATAATGGGCGTACCTTTCACAGCGACAGTAACGCAATCCGGATTAAGAAAATCCGTACAATTTAATCCGGTGCGGATATCATAATCCAAAGTGACACGTACGTTACCCGGAGCATATACAAAGGGCTCACGTATATAATCAACTATGGTTTTGGGCCGAAGTCCCTGGGACATTAACTTGGAATAAAACTCCTGAAGTAATGGCTTGCCTGATTTCATCATAAAATCATACCGTCCATCCACAATCGCCTGCGCCTCTTCCTTTGTAAGTTGTACACTTTCCTTACAACCAAGTCCGTTTAATTTACTCTTTTTCTCAAGCTGAATGACAGAAGTGTCATGATTGTAATAACGGATTCGGAATTTTTCGCGGCAATTGGTGCCATCAATTTTCTCCCGCAAAGCCTTATCTGCCAAGTTATCGAAATAAAGACTACGTATAAAATATTTCCCATCAATTGCATTGTCATCTTCTTTGGCTACAGCCCGGAGTCTATGACGAATAGCAATCATATCTGACAAATTTATCTCGTGTTTTAGTTCATGTCGATAATTCAATTTATTTACATCCTCCTTTCGAGGTTATATGCACTTAATCAAAATTGTCATTGGTATAGTGCATATTTAGCTTAGATTAGTCTATACACAATATGTGAGTAATTTGTGTGTAATTTGTGAAAATTAAATGAATTGATTTTAAAAAAGCACTAACTAAAATATTTACGTAGTGTTAATCCATTTATAAACTCATAAGATGTACGTGAGGAAGTTTTTTTCATCATGCCTCCTCCATACTTTCTACATATGATGCAAATGCATATAAC
>CAZGSF010000021.1:0-24831 GCA_964528145.1 uncultured Lachnospiraceae bacterium
ATTTGCATGAGATGAATCTTTATCCTTGTGCATATAGCATGACATTTAATGTGACCCAGAAGCCCGGTGCTGATAAGCTTACTTTGAATGCGATTCTTAATCAGCGTTCCCAGGATGTTCTGGCGGCAAATAACTGGAATGTGGTGCAGTATTCTGTTCTTGTCCATATGCTTGCACAGGTGTGTGATATGCAGGTGGGTGAATTGGTGCATGTTATTGCGGATGCGCATATTTATGACAGACATATACCGATTATAAAAGAACTGATTGAAAGACCGACTTTTGAGGCTCCTAAGTTCTGGCTGAATCCGGATATAAAGGATTTTTATGAATTTACACGTAATGATGTGAAAGTAGAGAATTATATGACGGGACCCCAGATAGAGAATATTCCCATTGCAATTTAATTTGCAGGGGTATTGATATCAGTTTTAGATGAAAGAGAGGCATATAAATTATGAATTTAATCGTAGCAGTAGATAAAAATTGGGCAATCGGATATAAAAATGAGTTGCTGGTAAGGATTCCTAATGACCATAAATATTTTAGAGAAGTAACTACGGGAAAAGTAGTTGTTCTTGGCAGAAAAACCCTTGAAACATTTCCCCAGGGGCAGCCCCTTAAGAACAGGACAAATATTATTTTGTCACGCAATAAGGATTATAAGGTTAAGGATGCAATTGTTGTTCATTCCATTGAGGAACTTAATGAAGAACTTAAAAAATATCCAAGCGAGGATGTGTATATCATTGGCGGTGAAACTGTTTACCGGGAGATGCTTCCTTTTTGTGATGTGGCACACGTAACCAAGATAGATCATGCATATCAGGCGGATGCATATTTTCCTAACCTTGATGCAACCGGCGAATGGGAAATTACGGCTGACAGCGAAGAACAGACATATTTTGATATAGAGTATGTATTTTTAAAATATGAAAGAAAAAAATAAAACATATTGGGGAGAAAATATTTCCCATAATAATTGACTTTTTAGTGGAAAAGTATAATAATAAATTGGTATAGAAACGGACCGATAGGTACGGTGAACTGGAGGAAAAGAAAATGGAAAAGAAGAACATTGACTGGGCAAATCTTGGTTTCGGTTATGTAAAAACCGACAAGCGCTATGTGTCAAATTATAAAAACGGTGCGTGGGATGACGGTGTCATAACTGAGGATGATAAAGTGGTCATCAGTGAATGTGCAGGTGTGCTTCAGTATGCACAGACCATTTTCGAGGGATTAAAAGCATATACAACAGAGGACGGACATATTGTAACATTCCGCCCTGACTTGAATGCAGAGCGTATGATGGACTCAGCAAGAAGACTTGAAATGCCTGTATTCCCTAAAGAGCGTTTTGTGGATGCTGTTGTGAAAACGGTTGAAGCTAACGAAGCATTTGTGCCACCCTATGGTTCCGGAGCTACCCTTTATCTCAGGCCATATATGTTTGGAACCAATCCCGTAATCGGTGTTAAACCGGCAGAGGAATATCAGTTCCGTATTTTTGCAACACCGGTAGGACCTTACTTTAAAGGGGGTGTAAAGCCTTTAACTATCCGTGTAAGTGATTTTGACCGTGCAGCACCAAACGGAACAGGACATATCAAGGCAGGTCTTAACTATGCAATGAGTTTGCATGCTATAGTTTCTGCGCACAATGAGGGATATGACGAGAATATGTATCTTGATGCCCGCACAAGAACTAAGGTTGAAGAGACAGGTGGAGCGAACTTCTTATTTGTAACAAAGGATGGTAAAGTTGTAACACCTAAATCTGATAGTATTTTACCTTCTATAACAAGAAGATCTTTGGTATACGTGGCTAAAGAGTATTTGGGATTAGAGGTAGAAGAGAGAGAAGTATACTTGGATGAGGTTAAGGATTTTGCTGAGTGTGGTCTTTGTGGAACAGCAGCTGTAATATCACCTGTAGGTAAAATCGTAGACCATGGTAAAGAAATCTGTCTCCCCAGCGGAATGAGTGAAATGGGTGAGATTACCAAGAAACTTTATGAGACTTTAACGGGAATTCAGATGGGTAGAATTGAAGCTCCGGAAGGATGGATTAAGGTTATTAAATAGAAATGACTAAGCCTCATGTAACACATGAGGCTTTTTGTTACTGAAAAAAGTTATCAGGCATAGGTTGTCTGAAAGGAGATATTTGTAATGAAATGGCAGGATATTAAAGGCGAGTACCCTTATTTGTATGAAACACACCTTCATACTTCTGAAGGTAGCTTATGTGGAAGGGGTACCGGTGAGGAAATGGCTGTAACGGCAAAAGAATGCGGTTATACCGGAATAATCGTAACCGACCATAACTGGGGCGGTAATGCGTGCGTAGATATAAACACGCTTACTTGGGAGAAATGGATTGACGAGTATTGTAGAGGATATCATGAAGCTAAGAAAAAGGGTGATGAAATAGGTCTTCAGGTGTTCTGGGGAATGGAGGCCGGTTTTGATGGTACGGAATTTCTGATTTACGGTGTAAGTCCGGAATGGTTCAAAGCTCATCCTGAGATAAGGACCGCAGGAATAAAAGAATTATATGAACTTGTTCATAATGCAGGCGGTTTGTTTATACATGCCCATCCTTTCAGGGAGGAGGCATATATTCCTGAAGTGCGTCTGTTCCCGGAACTTGTGGACGGTGTAGAGGCGGTTAATGCTACTCATTCAAATGTGAGAAGTATAGGACACAATGACCCGGCATATGATGCGCGGGCAATTGAATATGCAAGAAAACACAAATTGCCCATGACAGCAGGCTCGGATATACATTCCACACGCTTTTTGTGTGGTGGAATGGCTTTTAAGCATAAGTTAGAAACGATTCAGGGTTTTGTGAAAGCGATTTTGGACGGCGAAGACTATATATTGACCAATGGAGACAATTGCTATACTAAATATGGTGAATTGATGTAACCGGTCAAGAGAAAGGAAAAACTTTAATGAAATTTCTGCATACAGGTGATTTGCATATAGGTAAAACGGTTCATGATTTTTCTATGTTGGCAGAGCAACGCCATGTTTTAAGCCAAATTATTGATTTGGCGGTGGAAAAAGATGTGGATGGTGTAATAATAGCCGGCGATGTGTATGATCGTTCGATACCATCGACTGATGCAGTCAATATCCTTGATGAGTTTCTTACAGCACTTATTTCCAAAGGGATTAAGGTGATTATGATAAGTGGAAATCACGATTCACCTGAAAGGGTGGGATTTGCAGATAAGATATTAGAACAACAGGGGTTATTTATTGCGGGAAATATTATAGATGAAAAGTTAAAACAGGTTACTTTTAAAGATTCATACGGTGAAGTAACCTTTGTATTGTTGCCTTTTGTAAAACCGGCGCTTGTGGGAGCAGGAAATAGCCAGGAGGCTATGGACTTAATTCTTGCTAAAAATGGATATGACAGTAAAAGTGACAGAGAAGATGACAAGAAACGTGACACAAATGTCAACTGCGTCAAACCCAGTAAAAACAAGAGTCGAAAGGTTCTCGTTACACATTATTTTGTGACCGGTTCACATGGGGAGGTGCCGGAGCTTTCCGATTCGGAAACATTGGTTAATGTTGGGGGGCTGGAGCAGGTAGGAGTTAAAAGTTTTGCAGAGTTTGACTATGTGGCATTGGGACATATCCATAAGCCCCAAAGAGTTGGAGAAGGGCATTGTTATTACGCAGGTTCGCCTCTTAAGTATTCTTTTTCGGAATGTCAGCAGATAAAGTCTGTTAATCTTGTAACCTTTGAAGAGGAAATAAGTGTTGAAAAAATTCCGTTAAAGCCTATTCATGAGATGCGCAAAATTAAAGGCAGGCTGAATGAACTTATAAAACCGGAGGTTGTGGATTCTGCCTCCTGTGAAGATTATATTCAGGCATTGCTTACGGATGAAGAGGAACTTATTGATCCTATGGGAACTTTGCGTAGTGTATATCCTAATATAATGCAGATACAGTTATTGAAGAATGAACAAAAGGGGGATTTGTCTTATGAGGCAGGGTTTGATGTAAAAGGAAAAACAACCTTTGAATTATTTAGTGAATTTTATGAACTTGTAAAGGATATGCCTTTGGATGAAACCCGTGAACAGATTGTGAAGGAATGCTTGGAGCGTGCCGGTGAGGAGGGTGAATTATGAGACCAACCCGGATGATTATAAGCGGATGGGGACCATATAAAGGTCTGTGTGATATAAATTTTGGTGAATTTGATAAGAAAGGCTTATTTCTGATTACAGGTGCAACAGGTGCCGGTAAAACCACTATTTTTGATGCTATATGCTTTGCACTGTATGGGGATGTTAGTGGCGGAGTGCGTGAAAAAGGAAGCGTGCGCAGTGATTTTGCTGATGGGGATACAAAGACCTTTGTGGAGCTTACCTTTGAGCATAATGACAAGTTATACAAAATAAGCAGGAATCCGGAGTATGAACGACCCAAGAAACGTAAAACGGGGAATGCTGGTTGTACAAAAGAGCGGGAAAATGCAATACTTTATTTACCTGACGACAGTATTATTGAAGGAAATCAGGAGGTCAACCGGAAAATCAGGGAGATACTGGTGCTGGATTTGAAGCAGTTTAAACAGATAACAATGATTGCTCAGGGAGAATTTGCCAAATTACTTATGGCACCTTCAAAGGAAAAAAACGGTATTTTCAGGGAAATATTTGGAACGGGTATATGTGAAGCATTTGCAAATGTCTTGCGCAGGCGCGCCAAGGCGTTATATTCTGATGTTTCCACGATGAAAAGTAAACTGGAGGAAGCGGTACGTATGACAGCGCTTCCCGATGATGAATATAAGCAGTTGACAGATAAAGAGGATTTGAATTTTGATAATATAAATGAATATTTGAAAAATGCCGAGAAGAAATATTTGTGTAATGCGGAATCAACATTGCAGGAATATACAGAACTTGATAAGAAAATGAATGTTCTTACAGCAGAGATAAGTAAACTTGAGGAACAAAGAAAACAATTACTTAAAAAAGAAACTGAACTGTTGGAGGCAAAAACCGGTATAGAGAAATTAAATGAAGAAAAAATAGAGTATAGACCTATATTTGAAGCCCGTGACGGCATATATTCGGCACTGCGTTTACGGGAGCAATGCGAGCAGTTGCGGATGCAACAATCAAAGCAGGCACAGATGGTTAAAGAACTGGAAACTGAATTGACCCGGTTGCCCGATGAATATATGGTGCAGGAAGAAAAGTGCAGGAAAGCACGGCGTGCATATGAGGAAGGGGATTTTGCGTACAGGCGGGCTACGGCAGGTATTGTTGCAAGACTTCTTGAAGATGGAAAGCCATGCCCGGTATGTGGTTCTACATTCCATCCTTCACCGGCAAGTGTAGGAGAAGATGTTCCTGATGAAAAACGTCTCAAAGAATTACAGAAGCAGGTAAATGAAGCAGATAAGAAACTTCAAAAAATTCAGGAGTTTATTGTAGAGAAAAAGGGACGATATGAGGCCTATATGTCCGGATTACAAAAGCTTTCGGAAGAATTAGAGGAATGTATTAATGAATTTAATGCAAACCCTGATTATCCGGATATATTTAAAGAAATGGCAGTTTCAGAGGCCTATCGCAAATTAGATTTTATTACGGGACGGTATCAGAATATAGAAGGACTGATTGCGGAAAAGGAAGAGTATGCAGCCAGACTTGAGGTACAGATAAAAAGTGAGAAGGAAGAGGCTGTTTCCGGGGAAAAGCAGGATGAATTAGAGAAGCAGTGTTTGGAAATGGAAAGTAAGAAGAGAAAACTTCTGGAAGAGCAGAAACAGTGGAATATATATGTGGATGCAATAAAACGTACGCGCCGTTCATTAAAAGAAAAACTTGCCAAGTTGAATGAATTAAGCACGGAATACGGATATGTAAAGGATCTTGACAATGTTGCAAACGGAATGAATCCCAGACGCCTTGTGTTTGAACAATATGTACTGTCAACGTATTTTGATGAGATATTAAGGGCGGCAAATATCAGATTTCTTAAAATGACTGACGGAAGATACGAAATGTCCCGTGTGGAAACTGTTAGTGACGGAAGAAGCAGGGATAATCTGGAAATTCAGGTGTTGGACTATTATACGGGCAAATTCCGTTCTGTAAAGACTCTGTCAGGAGGAGAAACCTTTAAGGCTTCGTTGGCACTGGCACTTGGAATGAGTGATGTTATACAGGCATTTAACGGTGGAATAAGGGTGGAAGCACTATTTGTGGATGAAGGTTTTGGCAGCCTTGATAGTGAATCTCTGGATCAGGCATGCGAAACCTTAAGTACCTTGGTGGAAAAGGACAGGATGATAGGAATTATTTCACATGTCCCTGAACTTAGAGAGCGTATAGAAAATCAGATTGTGGTATACAAAACCAATACTGGAAGTGAAGTTCAAATTGTGGTATGATGTAAACGTTTAGTGTAAAGTCAGAATATGGAGAGTTTATATGAATGACAGAGGGAATCGTCTGTTAACATTTGTTGCAGTGATTATATTTGTTAGTGTGTCGGCATTGGGCTGCGGTAAAAAAACTGATGACAGCAATACCAAGATAGTTCTTATGACCGGTTTTGAAAAGGATGAGATTTTCCGTATTGAGGATATTTCGTGCTATGTGCCGGAGTTTATGGTGTATCTGACCAATACCCAGAATCAATACGAAAATGTGTATGGTTCAAGAATTTGGGACACGGTTCTTGGGGATGTAACTTTGGAAGAGAATGTAAAGGATACAGTTCTTGCTAAAACAGCCCAGATAAAGACCATGAATCTGTTGGCAGAGGATTTTGAGATAGAATTAAATCCTCAGGAAGAAAAGTGTGCTACGGAAGCGGCAGCGGCATACTTTGCATCGCTGACATCTGAGGAAGTATCGCTTATGGGTGTTTCAGAGGACACCATATGTCAAATGTATAAAGAGTATGCAAGGGCTGAAAAGGTGTACGAATACTTTATTAAGGATATTAATCCGGAGATAAGTGATGACGAGGCAAGGACAATAACTGTTGAGCATATATTGATTAAGACTTATGCCAAAGATGGTATGGGCACCAAAATAGCTTATACACAGGAAGCGAAAGAAGAGGCTTACGACAGGGCGAAAGAAATTCTTGCCATGGCAAAGGATACTGACAATTATACTTTTGAAGAGTTGGTTACAAAGTATAATGAGGACAGTGTGGCAACATATTCCTTTGGTAAGGGTGAAATGGACCCGGCTTTTGAAGAAGCGGCATTTAATTTGGAAACAGGCGAAATAAGCGATATCGTTGAAAGTGAATACGGATATCATATTATAAAATGTCTTAACACGTTTAACAGGGAAGAGACGGACGCAAATAAATTAAAAATTGTCGAAACCCGTAAGAAGGAAGTGTTTGGGGAAAAATATGATGATTTCGTAGAAACACTTACCAAGAGGCTTAACGATGACCTGTTTAAAGAAATAACCTTAATAAATAATGAAAATGTAACCACAACCACTTTTTTTGATGTATATAATGAATATTTTAATTAGTTTATAAAAATTTTAGAAAGCCGTAAACCTGCTAAAATGCTGGGAAAACGCATTCTTATTAGCACTCTTGCGATTAGAGTGCTAATTTTTTGTTGACTTTTATTTTCAAAGTGCTAAACTGATATTCAGAAAAAGCAATTGGCTGATATAAAGATTGAAAAGATAATAACCTATAAGAAAGGAATGCGATAATTATGGTAGCAAAAAAAGGCAGTTTGTCAATTAACAGTGACAATATTTTTCCGATTATAAAGAAGTGGTTATATTCTGACCATGACATTTTCTACAGAGAGTTGATTTCAAACGGATGTGATGCAATTACCAAGTTGAAAAAGCTGGACATGATGGGGGAATATGCATTATCGGAGAGCTATAAAGCCCAAATACATGTTATTGTTAATCCGGAAGAAAAAACATTGAAATTTATAGACAACGGACTCGGTATGACTGCCGAAGAAGTAGAAGAGTATATTAATCAGATTGCTTTCTCGGGTGCAACGGATTTTATTGAAAAATATAAAGATAAAACAAATGATGACCAGATTATAGGGCACTTCGGTCTCGGATTTTATTCTGCGTTTATGGTTGCCGATGAGGTGCATATTGATACATTGTCCTACAAGGAAGGAGCAACAGCAGTTCATTGGGAATGTGACGGTGGAACAGAATTTGAGATGACGGACGGAGAACGTACAGAGGTTGGTACTGAGATTACGTTATTCTTAAATGAAGAATGTTTGGAATTCTGCAACGAATACAAAGCAAGAGAAGTAATTAAAAAGTATTGTTCATTTATGCCTACTGAGATTTATCTGTCAAAAGCTAATACTACAGATACCCAGACAATAAAGGCAGATGATAAACTTGACACTGATGAGGTGATAGAAACAGTAGCACCTGAAAAAGATGGCGATGAAGAAAAAATCAAAATTAGAAAACGTCCTGAACTGTTGAATGAGACACAGCCTCTTTGGACCAAGAATCCCAGTGAATGTTCTAAGGATGATTACCTTGAGTTTTACCGCAAAGTATTTCAGGATTATAAAGAGCCCTTGTTCTGGATTCATTTGAATATGGATTATCCTTTTAATTTAAAAGGTATACTGTATTTCCCTAAAATTAATACAGAATATGAGTCTATAGAGGGAACCATCAAACTTTATAATAATCAGGTGTTTATCGCTGATAATATCAAAGAAGTTATTCCTGAATTCCTGTTATTGTTAAAGGGCGTTATTGATTGTCCTGATTTGCCTCTTAATGTTTCAAGAAGTGCATTGCAGAATGATGGCTTTGTTAAGAAAATTTCGGAATATATTACTAAAAAAGTGGCAGATAAGCTTTCCGGAATGTGTAAGACCGAGAAAGAGGAGTATGATAAATATTGGGATGATTTAAGTCCTTTTATCAAGTTCGGATGCTTGAAGGATGATAAGTTCTGCGAGAAGATGACGGATTATATTCTCTTTAAGAATCTGGATGGCAAGTACCTTACTCTTCCTGAGTGTCTTGAAGTGAACAAGACCGATGTGGAGGAAGAAAATGCAGTTGACGAAGATGGTAATACAGTTGAGGCGGAAGTTGTATCAGAAGATGCGGGTGATAAAGACGCAGCAGAAGATGCAAAAGAAAAGGTAATTTATTATGTAACTGATGAAAAACAGCAAAGTCAGTATATTAATATGTTCCGTCAGGCAAAGATGGATGCGGTGATTTTAAATCACAATATTGACCAGCCTTTTGTATCCCAGCTTGAAGCAAAAAATGAGGGAATTAAATTCCAGAGAATTGATGCAGACTTGACCGATGTTTTCAAGTCTAAAACTTCTAAAAAAGCAGAAAAAGAAATGGAAGAGCAGGCTGAGAAAATCAGTTCTCTAATGAAGAAAGCATTAAAGAAGGAAAATATTTCCGTCAAAGTTGAAAAATTAAAGAATAAAAAGGTTGCCGCTATGATTACTCTTTCGGAAGAAAGCCGTCGTATGCAGGATATGATGAGAATGTATGCAATGCAGGGCATGGACCTTGGTGCATTTGGTGCTGAAGGTGAAACCTTGGTGCTTAATGCAAATCATCCCCTGGTGCAGTATGTAACTGCGGGTGAAGACGGAGAGAACGTAACACTTATCTGCGAGCAGCTTTATGACCTTGCAAAACTTCAGCATGCGCCCCTGGAGCCGGAAGCAATGACAAAATTCATTGCACGTAGCAATGATATTATGTTGATGCTCACAAAATAAAAAGAAAAGATGATATTGTATTCTTGGGATTAAGAAGCAATATCATCTTTTTTATTAATAAAATATAGGAGTTATTCAGGTTCTGCTATTCTGCTTACACCCACGTAAATGTCGGAAATTTCATACCATGTGGGATAATCGGTAATTCCGGTTTGAGGCAATCCGAATATGCCTTGGAAGGTTCTTACAGCGTTAGCGGTGCGTTGACCATAGATTCCGTCTGAAGTTATGTTAGGAATTGCAGGGTAATTCTGGGCTATACGGTTTAACTGGGATTGAAGCTGTCTTACTTTATCACCCGATGAACCTATGGTTAAATCAAAGCCGGGCCATGATGAGGGAACTCCTGATATCTGCTCAGCGGTGTTGATGAACATATCATTGCCATAGTAATAGCGTATAATTTCAATTGCCGAATACCCCTCGTCGCCAAGATATTTTGAACCCCACTGGCTTAATCCTCTGCAATTAACTCTGTTGCCGTCGCAGTATGAGGTAAATATGGGCTGTCTGACGCCGGGGCGTGAAAGATAATTTGCAAATATAGTGTCTACAAGGTAGTCGATGTTTTCATAAATGTTTCTGCCGTAAATAAATTTCTGGTCAAAAGCGGTGGAGCTTGTAATGGTGAAATTGTAGCCCCGGTTTCGGTACCATTCCGTATACACCCTGTTTAATGTGAATGACTGTATCGCAAGGATATTTGCATAAATGGATGCTTCGGGCCAGGTTGCATAGATTTCACAGGAAGCAACGTTTTTGATGTAGTCTTTGTAGCGGACATAGTAATTTGGGGCACTTGAGTCGGAGGGGACACCGTCGTGTACAATTATATATTCCGGGATTACAACCCTGCTTAATACAATTTCGCCGGTTTCGCTGATTGGTTTAATTTCTGCTTCAGGTATTTTGGGGGGATAATTGCCGTAAAGTGTGTGATCGGGAATAAAAATATCTTCCTCGGGAGAAACTGCAATCTCCTCAGGGATCATCCGTATTGGTTGTAGGGCGATTACGTCTGGGAGAATTTCCGTGCCTGTGACGGTAACGGGTTCGTAGCCGGGAGCAGTTACTTCAATTGTATATTCGCTGTACGGACGGACCTCGGACGGCTCCTGGCTTAATGCAAAGGCAGGGGCGGGAAGAACTATTATTTCTGTTTGACCTGAAGAATTGGTGGTGAGGGTTTGCAGAATATTATCGGGCTCGTCAGTATAAGTGATGGTTATGGTAGCATTAGGGATAGGAATAAGTCCCTGAGTAGATGTGACAAATATTTCAAGACTTCCGAAGGAAGTGCCGGCTTCAGGGATTTGTGAGGCTTTTAAATAATCATCAATCATAGTATACCTCTTTATATACGATTAAAATAATGTATGCAGAGGGAAGAGAAAAGGTTAATTTTGGGCAAAATAAAAACCACTTATTCAAGTGGTTTTTACTTTGATTATATCTTGAATTATTCTAATTCGTTTGATACATTAAATATTTTTAAAACGAGTAACCTGTGACTGTAAACCGTCCGAAATTTCCTTATTGCTTTCCGCATTGTCTTTGATGTCACCAAGCATTGCTACCAGGGATCCTGTGTTATCGGCAACTACGCATACACCTTTTGCATTTTCTTCAACAGCAATGGTGATTCCGTTAATACCTTCGGCAACATCATTGAGTGTTTTCTCAAGCATCTCAGCCTGTGAACGGAAGCCAAGCATCATTTCATCGATATTATCTGCATCGTCGTGGTACTGATTAGCAATACCTACAAACTTATCATAGTCACGCAGTACGGTGTTATCAATAAATTCAAGCATCTCATTAGCTTTGTCAGCCAACTGTGCAATAGCCTGTGTAACAACATCACCTATAGTCTGGATGTTGTTGGCTGTATTCTGACTGTTATCAGCAAGTACTCTGATTTCTTCTGCTACAACTGCGAAACCACGTCCTGCTTCACCGGCTCTTGCAGCTTCGATGGAAGCATTTAAAGCAAGAAGGTTGGTCTGGCTTGCAATGCTTAAGATTTCGCCGGTTAATTCCTTAATCTTGGATACGCTGCGGCTGTTTTCGATTGCAGTCTGTAACAATTCCTTGTTCTCGCTCATGATACGTACGGTAGTATCTTTACTTTCAAGAGTTTCGGTCTTGATGGTCTGTGCATTTTTCTTAACGCCTGCAAGTATTTCAGTACCGTTTTCGGCGACTTCATACATGTCTTTGGCGTTACTCAGAATATTCTGGGAGTTAGCATTAATCTGATCTACGGAAGCTGAAATTTCTTCCATGCTTGCTGACATTTCTTCCATTGTGGCAGATATGTCTGTTGCACCGCTCTCGGACTGGATAATATTTTCGTTGATTCTGCCAATCTGTTCATTCATCTTAACAGAACCATCGGAAACCTGTTTCATGATGCCCTGGAGCTGTTCGATAAATGCGTTGATACCGCTTGCCAACTGACCGATTTCATCTTTGGTCTTAATATTAATACGCTGTGTCAAATCACCTTCGTTGTTGTCAATATCGGAAATAATCTTCTTGAGCTGTTTGCTTGCAAGGCGGGCAGTTTTTATAACAGTTGTACTTAATATAATTATTGTCACAAAGATAACCAGTGCAAATGCGCCACCAAGCACGACTACCAGGGTCTGCAGTGTTTTAATCGTTGTAACGCTGTCGTCACCTTTGGAAGAAGCTTTGACAGATAACAGGTTTGCAAATTCAGTCTGTTCGGTCTGCATTACTACACATAATTCCTGAAGTTCTGCATTAAGTTTGGTAACTTCGTCGGTTTTGCCTGCAAGAGCGTTCTCGGATATTTTGGTCATGTTTTCCTGAATATCAAGAACAGCAGTCTGATATCCGGCAAATGCTGCAGTAAGGTCCTTCTCCTTAAGACTTAAGCAACGGGTGTTCATCTTACCCAGCGCAGCGTTTGCTGCATCAACATAGGTGGGCATTGTGTTTGCAAGGTCGGATATTAGCGTTTTGGATTTTGCATTAACAATGTTGTTTGCGTATAACCGTCCCTCGGCTACGTTACGTGTTACAAGCTCATTCTGTGTAAGCAGTGCCAGATAATCTTCTGATATTACCTCCAAATTTGCCTGTGTTTCTGTAAGACCGGTAATTGTTATGTATCCGTATGCGCAAATCATTACTAAAATTATGATGAGGAACGGATAAATTTTTGCACCAATACTCTTTCTCATACGCGTTTCTCCTCTTGTATTTATTGTAATTTTATTTAGTTCTATTATCCTATATAAAAGTCATAATTTCAAGTAAAAAAGACAAATTTTTCAATACAAAAGAAAAAATATTTGTTATTTATATACAAAATTTAGTCGAGATTAAGCTTTTTGCGCGTTATATATTCTGTGATTAAGTAAAAAACGATAATCAGAACAACACTAAGTACCATTGCACCCCAGATAATAGGGGAAAATACCTCGTAAAATGAATAGGTATCTTCGCTTAAACTATAAATGGGTAGCTGTAAAAGTGATGCTATTATCTGCATTACTGAGTTAATGGCTGCGTAAGCGATGAACGATGCCATTACTTTATGCCTGCTGAAAAGCTGACCTATTGAAATTGATGCATAAATGGTCAATATGGAACAAATTCCTGAAAGAAGGGCAGATACGGCCATAATTGCAATGTAACCACCCAGGGATATACCCATAAGTTCATTCATAAGAGGATTAATTTGAGGAAGTACTTCGTTTTGGAAGGTGTTCCACATAGCATAAAGCGACATGCCTTCAATGGAAGAAATTGCACTTACTGCCAAAAGGGCTATAAAAAATGTTATGGCAAATGCATTTATAATCATCCATATAAAATAGATAAGCCCCTTTGCAAAAATATGCTGCCAGGGTTTGGCGGGAAGGGTGTGTGTTAAGTATCCCTCGTTACTGTACATGTTGCGGTAGAAACGCACAACGAAATAAACCATTATTGTTATTGAAACCGCAAATATGGAAAGTATATAAAGTATAAGGCATAATACAAATAACATTCCTATTATGGGATTCTCGCTTTCGAAAACAGGTGTCATAAAGGATAAACAACCCATAAGTGTAAAAATACTCAAATAAATAAAGAGTGCTGTGGGAACCTTCCAGGTGCTGAGCCATTCGTGTTTAATTAATTTTCCTAACATGAGAACACCTCCCTAAAATAAGCGTCTACGGATTTGCCCTGTTCTTCTCGTATAGTGTCAACGGGACAGTGGAGAGCGATTTGACCGTATTTTATAAAAATAACCTCGTCTAAAATTGCTTCAATATCGGAAATTAAGTGTGTGGACAAAATAATGCTGGCTTCGGGATTATAATTGGTTATGATTGTTCTTAAAATATAATCCCTTGCGGCAGGGTCCACACCTGCAATGGGCTCGTCAAGTATGTATAAATCAGCGTTTCTACTCATGGTGAGGATCAGCTGTACCTTTTCTTTTGTACCCTTGGAAAGGGTTTTGAATTTGACATTTGCTTCAATATTAAGGGACTTGAGCATGTCATAAGCTTTTTCCTTTGAGAAGTCCTCATAGAAATCGCTGTAAAAATCAATAAGCTGGTAAATTTTTTTGTTGCCCTCCAGATAGGTACAATCGGGAAGATAAGCAATACGTTTTTTTGTTTCGGGTCCGGGAGCACTACCGTTTATCAGAATGCTTCCGCTGTCGGGACTTAACAGTCCGTTAATCATTTTGATAAGTGTTGTTTTGCCGCTGCCGTTAGGACCTAACAGTCCGATTATTTTTCCCTTTGGTATATAAAGAGAAATGTTGCTGATGGCAGTGATTCGTTTTTCGTAAACCTTAGTAAGATTCTTTATCTCTACAAGATTATTCATAATTTCCCTCCTCGATGGCTGCTTCCAAAAGCTGCGTAATTTCTTCTCCGGTGTAGCCTAATTCCTTCATCTTGTGAATGAAATCAAGAATGTGGCGATATGCCAGTTCTTTCCGGACTTCTGTAATTGTAGTGATGTCTTCCGTAACTGTGCGGCCGCTGGTCCGCTGGGTGCATATAAGTCCGCTTTGTTCCAATGCTGTAAAAGCCTTCTGCATGGTATTGGGATTAACGTTGGCGTCTGCGGCAAGTTCCCTTACACTGGGAAGCTTATCGCCGGGACCATATTGACCGGATAATATCTGCATTTGCAACTTTTCCAGTAATTGGGTATGTATGGGACGTTCGCTGTCAAACTTCCAGGACATATGATTACCTCCTTTTGCGTAATGTTAATTAAAAACACAATTGTATTACTGTGTTATGTGCTTAATACAATCATACACCACAAATACCATTTGTCAATACTTTTTTCACACTTTTTTCGCTAAATTATTCGTTGCGTTGGCTACCTATGAAATGTTATAATAAAAAAGTGTGTATTCAATGAATACACACTGAAAAACAGATGATAAAAAAAGTAAAGTGTGGTGATGAAAATGAAAGAGAGAATCACGAATTTACTGGAAGGGAACTTGGATTATGAGAATGGTTCTCTTGATTTTTCATGCACAAAATTAGAACTGACACTTTACAGGGACGAGAATACGGAAGGCAGTTTTACTGTTTATGGTCCAAAGGGGAGAATCACGGAAGGATATGTGTATTCCACTGAGAAAAGAATGCAGTGTCCGGTAAGTGAATTTTCCGGCGAAGAGAAAGAAATCCCATATTATTTTGATGGAACGGGGCTTGAAGAGGGAGATGTATTAAAGGGTGAATTTGTGTTTATAACCAATCAGGGAGAATATTATCTGCCTTATGTGGTGACAATCGCATATCACACAATGGAATCATCCCTGGGTGTGATTAAAAATCTGTTTCATTTTACCAATCTTGCAAAAACTAATTGGGAAGAAGCATTAAGACTTTTCTATTCGGAAGAGTTTCGTTTTGTATTTTCAGGAAGTGACAAGCAGTATTTTCAGTTGTATAAAGGCCTGTCCGTGTACAAGGGAAATGAACAGAATATGGAGGAGTTTCTGCTTGCGATTAACAAGAAGCAGAAGACGGAATATATATTAAGTGATGAGCAGATTAATATTCATGACCTTATACTTGAGTCTGAATATGGATTTGATATTACAAGAAACGGATGGGGATATACTCATCTTACGATTACAAGTGAGAGTGGAATAATCATTTTGCAAAAGGAAGTATGGACAGATGATGATTTCCTTGGCAATAGTTGCAGAGTTAGATTTTACATTCGGGAAGAACTTTTGCACGGCGGTCACAATTATGATGTGATTAAAGTACATACTCCCTATGAGGATTATTCAATACCGGTAAGAATAGGTGTAGGTATACAGAATACCTTTAACAGTAATATACGTGCAAAGAAGCATTACACGGTACAATTAATGGAGTACTATCAGGCATTCAGACTTAAAAAAATCGGTACATCCACATGGCTTAAGGAAACAAAGCTTCTGGTGGATGAACTGATTGCCTTGGATGAGAGGGATATAGCTTCAAGATTATTTCAGGCACAGATTCTGATAAGCCAGGAGAGATTTAACGAAGCCCGGTGGATATTGGATCATGTGACAGGGATGCTGCCGGAGGATATGGCTGAAGAACCGGTGCTTTGGGCATATCAATTATATTTATCTACATTAATAAGCAGAGATGAAACCTATACAAATGAAATTTCCGGTCAGGTAGAAGAATTATATAAATGTTTTGGTGATTGGCGTATTGCCTGGCTTTTGTTGTATTTATCGGAGGAATACAATAAAAGCATATCTAAAAAGTGGATGTTTCTGGAGGAACAATTCAGAAAAGGATGTACAAGCCCCATGTTATATATAGAGGCTTTACTTTTGATACATATTAATCCTGCACTGTTTATGAAATTAACCGATTTTGAAGTGCAGATTATGGCGTATGCCGCTAAGAAGGATGCATTATCATGGGATATGATTACTCAGCTTCAAAGCCTTGTACCCAGGGAAAAGGAATTTTCCAAGGTATTGTTTGATATATTGGTTGCGGCATATAACAAGCGGGCTGATAATGAAACCCTGTCAGCAATATGCTCCCTGCTTATGAAGGGGGGCAAAACACAAACAAAATATTTTGTCTGGTATGAGAAGGCAGTGGCAGCAGGAATAAGACTGACACGTTTATATGATTATTATATGTTGTCCATTGATGTGAACAGATTTATTGCAATACATAAAATGGTGCTTATGTATTACTCCTATCACAGCGATTTGGACTACGAACGCAGTGCATATCTCTATGCTAATATTCACAGAAGAAGAGAGGAATTGTCGGAAATATATATGACATATATGCCTCAGATAGAAGCGTTTGTGGAAGAACAGATAAATAAGCGGCATATAAATATAAATCTTGCCTATTTATACAAAAACTTCTTACAGGAAAGAATGATAAATGAGCAATCTGCATCGGCACTGGCAGATTTGATTTTTATGCATCAGATAGAGATTGAAGACAGTTCTTATCAAAAGGTTATTGTCAGACATCCCCAGAAGCGAGATGAGGACATTTTCCTGATTACCGGAAGGAAAGCAATAGTTCCTCTTTACGGGCAGGAGTGTACCATTCTTTTTGAGGATTCAAATTATAACAGATTTACCGGTCAGAACAGTTTTGTTATGGAGAAACTTATGCTGCCCGGAAAAGTAATGAAACTGATTGCGGACTATGCCGTAAATGAAATGGGGCTGAATCTGTATATGTGCGAAAGTAACAGGGATGATGTGCATATTACAGAAGATAATCTTCAAAGATTTGTGGCATTGGCTGCTTCCGGTTATGTGGCAGATGAATACAGGAGAAATATTTGTATCCGGATTGCGCAGTATTATTATGAGCAGGATTACATGGAGGAACTGGATGAATTTCTGGAAACACTGGAACCGGGAGGATTCGGCAGCCTGCAAAGAAATGAAATCATGCGTCTTTTGGTTGTACGCGGAATGTTTGATAAGGCGTATAACTGGGTGAAACAATTTGGAACCTTTGGTCTTGATGCCAAGAATGCCGTAAAAATAGTAGGGCATCAGGTAAGGGAAAAAGGGATGTATGAAGATCCTGTCCTTACCATGCTTAGCAGTTTTGCATTCCGTAAAGGAAAGTATGACGAATCGGTACTTAATTATCTGATTAGCTATTATAGTGCAATGACAAAGGAACTGCGAGATTTGTGGAAGGCTGCCAAATCCTTTGATGTTGATACATATGCATTAAGCGAGAAAATAATCAGGCAAATGCTTTTTACAGGTTCATTTGTGGGTGAGAGATTGGATATTTTTAAGGATTACGTTTCGAAGGGAGCCAAAACTTCGGTAGAAGCGGCATTCTTGTCCCAATGTGCCTATGATTACTTTGTAAAAGATAAAATAATGGATTCTTATGTGTTTGAGGAAATGCTTAGGGTCATGGAGTGGGACGGCGGACTTCATCAGGTTTGTACATATGCCGTTGTTAAGTATTATTCCGAGAATCCGCAGGATATTAGGGAGAACCATATAACGACCCTTGCAAAGTATGTCAGGGAGATGCTGGTAAGACAGATACATTTACCATTTTTAAAGCAGTATGACAAATTAGTGCCGGAGGCGGCACAACTTAATGACAAAACAATTATAGAGTATCATGCAACTCCGGGATGTAAGGCGAGAATACATTATGTTATGGAAAAAGAATCCGGTGAGCCGGGCGAATACAAAACCGAAGAAATGGCGGAAGTGTTTGCGGGAGTATGTTTTAAGGAATTTCAATTGTTTTTCGGAGAAAATGTCCAATATTATATTATGGAGACCTCTGCTGAATCCAGTCAGCTGACTGAAAGTGACGAAATCCAAAAGAGCGACATTGAAAAGAGTATGGATAACAGCAGATACGGTATGGTGAATGATATAGCGATTGCAAGAACGCTTCAGGATTACGATACCATTGACGGTCTTATGACTGAATATGAAAGAATGTCTTATTTGACAGAAAAGTTGTTTATGGTAAGGTAGGATGAGTTGGGATGCAGTTTAATAAAAACGAGATTCTTGACAAATTAAAGAGTGACAAGCTTTTTATCGGTTATGAATTAGGTAAAAATACGGCACAAATCAGTTACCTGTATCAATCAGGAAGCGAACCTGAGACTATTTCGATAACTAACGGTGCTGAACAATTTAATATTCCTACAGTGCTTTGTAAAAGAAAAGGCGTGGGACAGTGGTTTTACGGCAAGGAAGCTTTAAAGTATGTTGATTCGGATGAGTGCATAATGGTTGATGATTTACTTAACCGGGCACTTTCGGGCGAAAGCGTTTTTGTGGAGGATACGGAGTATGATCCTGTTGCATTACTGACTCTCTTTGTTAAAAGAAGCTTATCAGTGTTATCTGTGGTGGCAGGCTGGGATAATGTATCGGCAATAATGTTTACCTGTGAGCATCTGGATGGCAGGATGATAGAGGTATTGTCCGGGATGTCTTCGGGACTTGGTTTGAAGAATAAAAAAATCCTTTTCCAAAGTAATCGTGAAAGCTTTTATTATTACATGCTTTATCAGTCTCCGGAGTTATGGAATCATAAGGTGTTATTATGTGATTACAGTAATGATTATTTGAAATTATATAGTCTTGAGTGTAACAGGAAGACCACACCGGTAGTTGTGTACATAGATGCTAAGGAATATCCCAAATTCGGGATGAAAGAATTTCCCGAAGATGAGCGAATAAGAAAGACCCTTATGGAAGAAATGGACGAGGCATTTCTTGATATTGTAACCGGGTATTGTGAGGGAAATATAATATCTTCGGTATATTTAATCGGAGATGGTTTTAAAGAAGAATGGGCTGATAGTTCACTTAAATATCTTTGTAAAGGACGCAGGGTGTTTGGCGGTAATAACCTTTACAGTAAGGGTGCCTGTATTGGAATGAAAGAGAAGTTGTCCGAAAGTGTAAAGGGAAGCGGTTACATTTTTCTGGGTGAGGACAAGCTTAAATCCAATATAGGGATGACTGTTGTGCGAAGAGGCGTTGATTCATATTTTGCGCTGCTTGATGCGGGGCAAAATTGGTTTGATGCAGCAAAGGAATGTGACTTCATTTTGGAATCTGATTCAAAGTTTGAACTTAAGGTTACACCATTGAACGGTAAGGATATTACCGTGGTTGAAGTATATTTGGATGATTTGCCACAGCGGCCTAAGAAGGCAACAAAGATACATATGGATATACGGTTAAAGGATGCAGGTACCGTTGTACTTCGTCTGGAGGATAAAGGTTTTGGTGAACTTTTTCCGGCAACAGGGAAGGTATGGCGGGAAGAATTTAGCGTATAGACAGGAAAGGAAGTAAAACCGTGGGCAGAGTGATTTTATGTATGGGCAGAACTGCGACAATTCCATATTATTTTGACAAGCTTAGCATCAGGGTATGGTCGGTTGAAGAACTGTGTTATTGCCTGCGTGAAAATGCTTTTTTACTGGAACCGGACATTGTATCTTCAAGGCTGGTTGAGTGGATTGAAAACGAATGTGGCCTGCGGGAACTTTCAGAGTCATTAAAATCTCTTATACATCAAAGGGGAAGCCTGCCGGCGTTTGTGGTGAAGATACTTGAGTACGTTGGTTTTTATGATGAAGAGGTGCTATTGCATGTAAGCAATACATTACAGTCGGGAGCGAGTCTTTCAGACTATGAGAAGAAAAAGAAACGCGGAGATTATTTTCTTAGGAATAAAAAATATGCAAGGGCAATGCAGGAATATGAGTTCCTTTTGATGGAACTGCCTGGGGATGAACAAGGTATTAAGGCTGAAGTGTTGCATAATAAAGGTGTTGCCATGGCAGGACTGTTTTTGTTTGAGGGGGCTGCTAATGAATTTATGAGTGCCTATGAACTTACCGGTGACAGGGATTATTTCAGGAATTATCTTGCGGCAAAGAGGATGCAGTATGACGACAAGGAATACATTAGCTTTGTAGCGGGAGTGGCTGATGCCTATGACGTATCCATTGAGCTGGAACGTGAAATTAATGAAATTCTTACACAATGGGATAACAGTGAAGAACTGAAGAGTCTCAACGAGCTTTGGAAACTTAAGGAAGAAGGGCAGAGGAGCTTGTATTATGAAGAAATCGATACACGCACACAGAATTTAAAGGAACTTTATCGGGAATGTGTTAAACTGCAATAGCATTATAGCGGGGATAATATGGGATTAATTAAATGGCTTTTAGACAAAAAAATTAATAATGATGAAGATTTTGATGAGGACTGGAAAGAACTTACAGATGAGTGGGAAGAGTTAAATGTTCATGATGCTGATGAAAGACGTGAATATTTAGAGGAATGTCTTAATCAGATGGGAGATGCCACCAAAGAAATAGAGATGCTTGTCGGAGAGTATAATCAGGTTACAACATATCTTACAGATATGGAGCAGATTGAACAGCTGCCACCACACGAAATGGAAGCATTATGCGAAATTTGCTCTAAAGTGATGCTCTTGGGACAGGAACGCAACTCATTTTATGAGCGCAAGAGCCGAATGGATGACGAAGAGTATAAACTCATGCTTCGCAGGGAAGAGGATGTGGAGGAAGGAATCCGCAAGATACAGGAAGCAGAAGAATACAGGGACTTGGTAAAACAGGATTTGAAGCGTATCGACAATGAAAAGAGTGCCTACCGATACAGACGTAATGATTTGCAAAACGAAATGGTAAACTTAAAGGGAATGGCAGGAATTATTCTGGGAGCAATTGTTTTTTGCTTTATATTATTGCTCATATTGCAGCTTGGACTTGGCTTTGACACTAAGCTGGGATATATGCTGGCAGCAGCATTGACGGCAATTGTAATCACCATAATATATTTTAAATATGCGGAAGCGGACAAAGAACTTACCCGTGTTCACGGAGCTCTGAACAGACTGGTTCAGCTTCATAATACGGTTAAGATAAGATATGTTAACAATACAAGTTTGTTGGACTATCTTTATATGAAATATAATGTGGAAAACGGAAATCAGTTAAAAAAACGCTGGGACAAGTTTAAGGATGAGAAGGAAGAACGTGCCAAATACAGAAAAGCTGAAATGGAGCTTGACAAGTATGAGGAAGAGCTGCTGGAATTTCTTAAACGTTTTAATCTTAAATATCCCCAACGCTGGCTTAATCAGACTGCAGCCATTTTAGAACACCGTGAAATGGTGGAAATCCGTCATGAACTTATCGTGCGAAGACAGGCATTAAGAAAACGGATGGATTATAATAAAGATATCGCAGCCGGAGCTAAGGATGAAATTATGGATTTGGCAAAAACCTATCCGCAATATGCAGGAGAAATTCAGAGGATGGTTGAACGGTACGAAAAGATGTATTGATTTTAACATATTAGTAAGCTATAATGGGCGAGGCGTAAAAATATAGTTTGTTTGGGCGGTTTCAAATAAAACAGATATAGGAGTAAAGTTATGGGTGGATTTTTTGGAGTAGCATCAAAAAAAGATTGTGTGTTTGATTTGTTTTTCGGTACTGATTATCATTCACATCTGGGAACCAGACGTGCAGGTATGGCAGTATACAGTAAGGAAAAGGGCTATGACAGGGCGATTCATAATATTGAGAACTCTCCGTTTAGAACCAAATTTGATAAAGATGTAAACAAAATGGAGGGATATCTGGGAATCGGATGTATATCTGATTACGAACCGCAGCCTTTGATTGTGCGTTCACATCATGGTACTTATGCAATTACAACAGTTGGTAAGATTAATAATACAGAGGCACTTGTAAAAGAACTTTTCGACCATGGCCATTCTCATTTCCTGGAGATGAGTGGCGGTGATATTAATGCCACTGAACTGGTGGCATCTCTCATTAATGAAAAAGACAACCTTGTAGAAGGAATTCAATATGCACAGGAAGTGATCGAAGGGTCAATGACCATGCTGATTATGACCGATAAAGGCATTTATGCGGCAAGAGACCGTCTTGGAAGAACTCCTGTTGCGATTGCAAAAAAAGAAGGTGCACATTGTATTTCCTTTGAAAGCTTTGCGTGTGTGAATCTGGGATATACGGATATTAAGGAGTTGGGACCCGGTGAAATTGTAGTTGTAACACCGGAGTATGTCCAGCCCTTGGTAAAACCGGGCAGCACGATGAAAATTTGTACTTTCTTGTGGGTATATTACGGTTATCCTTCGTCTTCATATGAAGGTATAAGTGTAGAGCAGATGCGCTATAATTGTGGTGCTCTTTTATCTAAGCGAGATGATGTAAAACCTGATATCGTAGCCGGTGTTCCTGATTCGGGACTTGCGCATGCGATAGGCTATTCCAATGCATCAGGTATTCCGTTTTCAAGACCTTTTATTAAATATACCCCGACTTGGGCAAGATCTTTTATGCCCACTATCCAAAGCCAGCGTAAGCTTATTGCTAAAATGAAACTGATTCCGGTACATGATCTGATTCATGATAAGAGCCTGCTTCTGATAGATGATTCCATTGTGCGAGGAACCCAGCTTAGGGAAACTACGGAATTTTTATATCAGAGTGGTGCCAAGGAAGTGCATATCAGACCTGCATGTCCACCACTTTTGTACGGATGTAAATATTTGAATTTCTCACGTTCCAGTTCAGAAATGGATTTGATTACCAGAAGGATAATCAATGAAATGGAAGGTGACAATAAGTATCCTGATTTAACAGCGTATTCAAATCCCGAGACAGAAGAATACCAGAGAATGGTGGCACGTATAGGAGAACAGTTAAACTTTACAACACTCAGATATCACAGACTGGATGATATGATTGGGTCAGTGGGAATCCCAAAAGAGAATCTTTGTACTTATTGCTGGGACGGAAGGGAATAGGGATGACCGCTAAACTTGAGAAGACAAAGAAAAAACTATATATTTGGGTTGTTGTTTCCATCATTATTTGTCTTTTGATTTTTTTTATAAAAGCAATGATTATGGATAAAGCTACAGAAAAATCTATATTAGATATTACTACACTTTATACCCATGAAATGGATGCCCAGATACAGGCAAGATTTATAAGTTCTTTAAATGTTAATTATGATGAGACCGAGAAGATTTTTGGAAGTATCGGAAGTGAAGAAATGAACAATGAAGAGGTAGAGCAGGCATTGGGGCATGAAGCATATGTTTGTGATTTCTCATATCTTGGTTATATTACGGATGATAATAAACATTTATGTATATATGGTAAAGAGATTGTTACCGAGATTAGCGACTTGGTTGTAAATCGTTTGAAAGGCGGAAGAACTGTTATTTTAGCAGAAAATACAAACGGGGAAGAGTTGTTTCTTTTTGCAATTCCCAAACAGTTTGAAACATCGGATGGTACACGTATTGTTTATGCAGTATCCGGAATGAAAAAGGACATTTTTGTAGGTTATCTTTCTTTGTGGCTTTCTGATTCCTTGACCCGTTCACATATTATCAGGGAAAATGGTGATTATGTAGTTAAAAGTACTGAGGATGATTTTGACAGTTATTTTGAGTATATGCGTCAAGATGTAATTCCGGATGGAAACAGATTAAGCAACAAAGATATTGAAGAAAGTATTCAGAAAATGAGTGTGGCAATGGCAGAGAAAGAATCTGTTGCAATTGCTGTTCAGTCCAATGACGAAATGCGTCTTATTTATTTGACGCCTCTTCCGGTTGATGGCTGGTTTTTGTGCACAATTCTTCCTAATGGTGCGCTTAACATGGCGGTGGCGGAATTGGGCAATATCAGGATGGTTACTAATGTGGTTGGTAGTGCATTGATGATTATATCAATGCTTGTCATGTTTCTGATATATGTGCAGATGACTAATCGTCAGATGAAGCTTCTGCAAGAAGCAAGAGAAGAAAAAGAAAGGGCATTGGAGAAGGCTGTTTATGCTAACAGTGCCAAAAGTGAATTTCTTGCCCGTATGAGTCATGAAATTCGTACACCTATGAATGGTATTATAGGTATGTCTGCAATTGCAATGCAGAATTTAAAGA
>CAZGSF010000022.1:0-24619 GCA_964528145.1 uncultured Lachnospiraceae bacterium
TAGTTTTTGACAAAAGAATTGCCGTTTCGTTGATTTTTTTGTGTAAATCGTATATCCTAGATTGTAAACTAATTAAAATAAAAATCCGGAGGGAACTAAGGTTATGGCTATTTTGACAGATTATCATATGCATTCTTCCTTTTCGGGAGACAGTGATTCTTCTATGGAGAGTATGATCGAACAGGCAATCAGGCTTGGGCTTACACATATTTGCTTCACCGAACACATGGATATGGATTTCCCGATAACAGAAGGCGAACCGGTTATTGATTTCGTGTTAAATGTGGACTCCTATCTATATGAGTTGCTTCGTTGCTGCAAAAAATACGAAGGACAGATTAGGGTGAATTTCGGTATCGAACTTGGATTACAGCCACACCTTTTCAGGGAGCATTCTATATTGATGAATCAACATGAATTTGATTTTGTCATTGGTTCTTCTCACATATGTAATAAACAGGACCCTTACTATCCTGCTTTTTATGACGGCCGATCCGAGGAAGAAGCTTACCGTGAATATTTCCAATCAGAGATTGAGAATATAAAAAAATTCTCCAATTTTGACGTGTACGGACATTTGGATTATGTGGTGCGTTACGGTCCCAATAAAGATAAAGAATATACATATGAAAAATATAAAGATTTGTTAGATAAAATTATTGACCTCCTTCTTGAAAAAGAAATCGGTCTTGAAATCAACACAGGCGGCATCAAATACGGATTGAAGGAGCTTCATCCTCTAACCGCCGTTTTGAAACGTTATAAAGAAATGGGTGGTGAAATAATAACCATCGGCTCTGATGCCCACACCCCTGACGGCATTGCCAAAGACTTTGAACGTGCTGCCAAAGTACTTGCGGAATGTGGGTTCAAATATTATACAATTTTTGAAAACAGATTGCCGGAATTTAAAAGAATTTAAATTCCGGCATTTTCATTCCATCTACCTATGGGCGGCAAATTGTTCCGCCAAGTGCCACGCACTCACCTTCGTATAGCACCACTGCTTGTCCGGGTGTTACAGCACGTACGGGTTCTTCAAATACACACTTAAGTTTTCCGTCTTCCAAAGGATACACCATACAGTAAGCCCCTTTATGGGAATAGCGGATTTTACCAATGAACCTTTGTGGCTCTGTGATTTTCTCAACAGCCATATAATTTACATCCTTACAGTACAATTCCGTAGTAAATACATCCTCATTCTCACCTATTACCACTTCATCGGTTTCAGTTCTGATTTCTGTCACAAACACAGGATGTCCCATTGCAAGATTAAGTCCTTTTCTCTGACCTATTGTGTAATGGGTAATTCCTTTATGCTGTCCTAATATAATTCCGTCCTTTGTAACAAAGTTCCCCGGACCCGGCACGTTACCTTCACATTCTCTTTCAATAAATCCCGCATAATCATTATCGGGTATAAAACAAATTTCCATACTGTCAGCTTTATTCGCAACCGGCAACTGTGCCTGCAATGCAATACTTCTGATTTCATCCTTTGCAAATTCTCCCACAGGCATAAGGGTATGCTCAAGCTGGAATTGTGTCAGATTATAAAGTGCATAAGTCTGGTCCTTTGCTGCCGTAACCGAATTACGGATTGCGTATCGCCCGTTAGGAAGCTTATCTATACGCGCGTAATGTCCCGTTGCAATATAATCGGCACCCATTTCCATACTTCTTTTAAGCAGTGCTTCCCACTTCACATACCGATTGCAGATAACACATGGATTTGGTGTTCTTCCGTGAAGATACTCGTCCACAAAATAATCCATAACATTGCACTTAAATTCTTTTTTAAAGTTCATCACATGATAAGGAATATTAAGATGCTCTGCTACCCGTCTTGCATCATCCACTGCACTTATACTGCCACAACTACCGTTTTCTTCAGTATCTTTCTCCTCATCCTGCCAAATCTGCATGGTGACACCAATAACATCATATCCCTGTTCTTTTAAAAGATATGCCGCCACTGAGGAATCAACGCCACCCGACAGACCTACTACTACTTTTTTCTTCATTATTTTTCCAGCCACTCCTTAAACAATTTTCTTTTTCTGTTAATCATTTCATCGACCTGTTCAATATAAAGTTTAACATCTTTTACGCTGTCACAACGTTCAATTCTGCCTCCTTCGTAAACAACCTTTGAGATACTTCCCGCACCTATCGCCACAATTGATTGCAGTTCTTCCATAATCAAAATATTGTAAATACCAAAATTGCCTTCCGTAGCATAACCTACGTTTTCAAAATTACCGGACATATTCTTCTGGCGGTAAAGGTAATATGGCACCATGTTAAGTTCCTTTGCGCCTGCTGCCGCAATTTCCATTGTCTTATCCGTATTCTTAAGAGTGGAAATGCCGTTTTCCTCTATCCATTGGCTAAGCTTTGAAGCACGCTTGATTGCAAGGGAATGTACCGTCAGACTGTCAGGTTTTAATTCTTTCACTCCCTCAATGGTTGCGGCAACATCAGCTTCATCTTCTCCCGGAAGTCCCAGAATCAAATCCATATTGATGTTGGTAAAGCCCACTTCTCTTGCCAGTTTAAAGGCTTCCACTGTCTGGGCTGCCGTTGCCTTCCGACCAATCATTCTAAGGGTTTCTTCCTTCATGGTCTGTGGATTTACGGAAATTCTAGTAACACCAAATTCCTTAAGCACTTCCATTTTTTCTCTTGTAATACTGTCCGCTCTTCCCGCTTCCACCGTGAATTCTTTTACCTGGGAAAAATCAAAGGTATTTTTCACCTTGGATAACAATCTGCGAAGTTCCTCCGCTTCCAGCGTGGTAGGCGTTCCGCCACCGATATATACTGTATCAAGAATCTTGTCCTTATGGCTTTCTGCCACAAAATCCATTTCCTTTTCCATGGCAGTAAGATACTCGTCCACCCTGTCCTTCCACACACAAATAGGATATGACGTAAAAGAACAATACAGGCATGTAGTGGGGCAAAAAGGAATACCAATATACAAGCTGTACCCATCCTTATAATGTATTGTTGACAAAAGTTCTTTTTCTCTTTTTGCTATATCTATGGCGAGTTTTCCTTTTTCCTCGCTAACAAAATACACTTCCTGCAGATGCTTAAGGATTTCTTCTTCATCCATAGCTTCTTCCAAAAGTGCCATGGGAATTTTAGTAGGTCTGATACCCGTAAGAGTACCCCACGGAAGCTCTTTGCCAGTTATCCCGGAAAGCCCTTTATATAATATTTGCTTTAATTCATTTTTATAATCAGTACGGCCTTCCCCTGTCTCAAAATTAATCCTAATCCTTGTAGACGTTTCCAGTGAAAGCAGCTCTTCTCCCTGATATTCTGCCTGCAGATGAATTCGATTTTCTGCCAGTTCCACATACAAATTGGGATATCCCCCTTCCGACACCAAATCCTTTTCACCATCCACAAAAACCTTCACATCCGCTTCCGGGTAGAAAGCCTTTACCAGCGAATGAATGTCATATTCAAATTGATGTATGTTTAATTTTACTGCAAGCATCATGTATCCTCTTTTCCAAGATTTATCTATTATCGAATCACTCTCTCAAAAAAAGGACTCTGTAAATTATACATAGTCCTCTTTTAATGCATCATCTACAAAAACGCATTATATTTTTTCTCATATTCAATAGTTGTACTGTCGCCATGTCCGGGATAAACTTTTACTTCATCAGGAAGAATGAACAGTTTTTCCCTGACAGAACGCACAAGTTTACTCATACTTCCTGTAGGTAAATCCGTTCTTCCCACAGATTCCTGAAATAAGGTATCCCCGCTAATCAATATGCCATCATCTTCAAAATAATAGCAACTGCTTCCCTGGGTATGCCCCGGTGTAGCAATTAATTTAAAAGTCATATCTGCAATTGTAAGCTCTGCTCCATCTTTCAAATATTCATCAGCAACAACCGTATACGGCCTTCCCACCTGGGCGGAACAATTTGCATCAAAATCCTCGCACACTTCTTTCTCACCTTCGTATGCATAAATCTTGGCACCACTTAATTCACGGAGTTCCTTACTTCCCCAGATATGGTCAAAATGCCCATGAGTAAGAAGAATTGCCGCAACATTGAAGCCCTTTTCCTGTAATTTCTCGTAAATATAATTACCACGATCAGCAGGGTCTATGAATATAACATCTTCATTGCCTTCCTTGTATACAAAATAGCAATTGGTCTGACACATCCCCAACATAATGCGTCCAATTTTTAAATCTGCCATTAACCTGTTGTCCTTTCAATATCTATTACGCTTTCAACGGTACGAATCTTATCTATAATTCTGTTAAGTTCTTCGCGGCTTGCAATTTCTATGGCTGTTGCCAAGGTTGCCTGTCCCTGCTTATTAACTCGCGTATTCATTGATATGATATTAATATTTTTCTCTGTAAGTGCCTTTGAAATATCAGCCAATAAACCGTTTCTGTTATTGGCATATATCTTAATTTCAGCAAAATATTTCTCACTGCTGCTCTTGTTCTCCGGCTGCTGCCACTCAGCATCAATCATTCTTACTCTTTCAATCTCAGGAAGACTGAGCATGTTAATACAGTCGGTTCTGTGAATGGATACACCACGTCCTCTTGTAACAAATCCCACAATTTCATCGCCGGGAACCGGTGAACAACATTTTGAAAAACGTACTGCCACGTCATGAATCCCCTTTACGGTTATACCGCCCTTGGGACTCATTTTTATACTGCGCTGTGCCGCACTTTCCTCAACCTGCTTTAAAACCTCTTCATTAGTCAGCTCAGGCTTATGATCAGCATCGAAAAATTCCTGCATTTTATTTACAATCTGACCTTCCTTAAGTCCACCATGTCCGATTGCAGCCATTACGGAATCCCAATCCCTAAACCCGAATTTATTCATGATTTTACTCATATATTCAGGCTTCATTATATTGACGGGATTGATTGCTTTCGCTTTACAATATGCGGCAAACATTTCTTTACCTTTTATGATATTGTCTTCTTTTAATTCATTTTTAAACCACTGGTTAATCTTAGATTTGGCCTGGGTGCTCTTAACAAGATTAAGCCAGTCACGGCTGGGTCCTTTAGAATTCTGTGATGTAAGAATTTCAATACGGTCACCGTTTTTAATCTCATAATCTATTGTTACCAGCTTGTCATTAACTCTGGCACCAATCATTTTGTTTCCGACTGCACTATGGATGCTATAGGCAAAATCAATGGGTGTTGAACCGTATGGCAATGTCTTAACATCGCCATTAGGTGTAAAACAATACACATTATCAGAGAACAAATCCAAGTCGTTCTTAAGCAAACTCATAAATTCCGTATTATCGGACATGTCTCTTTGCCATTCGAGAATATGACGCAGCCAAAGAAGTTTTTCTTCTTCCTGGGCATCAACTTTCTTGCCGTCAGATGTTTCCTTGTATTTCCAATGAGCCGCGATACCGTACTCTGCCGCCTTATGCATCTCAAAGGTACGAATCTGTATCTCGAAGGGCTGACCTCCGTTACCGATTAACGTGGTATGCAAAGACTGGTACATATTCGGCTTAGGCATGGCGATGTAATCCTTAAATCTTCCCGGTATGGGCTTATACATCTCATGGATTACTCCAAGTGCCGCATAACATTCCTTTACGGAATCCACAATAATTCGCACTGCAAATAAATCATATATCTGATCCAGGGTTTTACCCTGATTTTTCATCTTCTTATAGATGCTGAAGAAATGTTTAACACGACCATCTACCTGAGCTTTTATTCCGGCATTCTTAATGTGCTCACTAACTTCATCTACAATATTCTGGATGTACTTCTCACGGACACTTTTACGCACCGCAATTTTATCTACCAAATCGTAATATACTTCCGGTTCCAAATATTTCAACGACAGGTCATCCAATTCTACTTTTATTTTTGATATACCGAGGCGCTGTGCTATCGGCGCATAAATCTCCAAAGTTTCTCTTGAAATGCGCTGTTGCTTCTCAGGGGGCATATGCTTAAGGGTACGCATATTATGAAGTCTGTCCGCCAGTTTAATCATAATAACTCTTATATCCTTAGCCATCGCAAGAAACATTTTACGCAAATTCTCTGCCTGCATTTCAAGCTTGGTATCACTTGAATTAGCTGCTGACGATAGAGGAATCTGCTCTAACTTGGTAACTCCGTCTACCAAAAGGGCAACGTCTTCACCAAACTCTGCCTTTATCTCTTCATCAGTCATGATAGTATCTTCTACCACATCATGAAGAAGACCTGCGGCAATTGTTTCTTTATCCAATTCCAGGTCAGCCAAAACAATAGCCACTCCAAGGGGATGGATAATATATGGTTCTCCTGACTTTCTAACCTGATTAGCATGTGCTTCTGCGGCTATATTATATGCTTTTTCTATTAAGGATATATCATCTGATGGATGGTACTTGCGGACACGGGAAATCAAATCCTGATACAATTCCTCAGGACTTAAAAACTCCTTCATCGCTTTTATTCTGCCATCGTCAAACACTACTTTTCTTTTTTCTTCTGTCATACGCATCACCGGCTGTATTTATATTTTACTGTATATAGGAATTCCCCATACATTTAAAATTTATTTGCCTTCATATGTAATTGCTGCATCAAGGCGGTAATCTTTAATTTTCTCACGACCATTTAAGCCGGCAAGTTCAATCATAACAACAACTCCCACAACTTCTCCGCCGAGAGTCTCAATTAATTTAATCATTGCTTCGGTTGTTCCGCCTGTTGCAATTAAATCGTCCACAATCAAAATCTTCTGTCCCGGTTTAATGGAATCCTTATGCATCTCAATAGTTGCTTTGCCATATTCCAAATCATAATCAATAGAAACGGTTTCACAGGGCAGCTTACCTTTCTTACGGATCAAAACAAAAGGCTTATATAAATTGTATGCTATGGGCATACCGAAAATGAAACCTCTGGATTCAGGCCCTACAACCACATCAAACTCCAAATCTTTAACAAGATCCTGCATGGTGTCAACTGCAAGGTGAAGACCGTCGGCATCACCAAGTACACTTGTTACATCTCTGAAAATAATACCTTCTTCCGGAAAATCCGGAATACTTCTTACATATTCTTCTAATTTTTTCATATGCCTACCACCTTTGTCATTATATAATTGTGTCAATTAATAAGTAAACTCAAACACTTTTCCAAATTACACTAATTATATTATTTTTCACTTATAAAGTCAAAGGAATGATATAGAAAAGCATTAGAAAATTTACTGAAAAATATTTTTTTATTTTTTTCAAAAAAAACACTTGCAATTTGCCAAACTTTATATTATGATATGCAAGTACGGCTGATTGGTCAAGCGGTCAAGACGCCGCCCTCTCACGGCGGAAACAGGGGTTCGATTCCCCTATCAGCTGCTCTATTCAATAGAATAGCCCAACCCGAAGAAGTGTTGAAGACATGAGTTTTCAATGCTTTTTTATTTTTATGCACCTACGGTGCGACTATCCTATTACACCTCTATCTCAGTTGAACACTTAACTTTTTGCCCAGACACTGTGCTACCTTAATCAAAAAATCAAGGCTTGGATTATAATTACCGCTCTCCAATCTGGATATATTGGATTTCTGGGTCCCCATAAGCTTAGCCAAATCTGACTGGGTCATATTCTGTGCTTTTCTTTCTTCAATAATCTGGGAAATAATCTCATAGCGTGGTCCAAGTTTTTCATATTCCTCTGCAAACTCTGCGTCACGCATCAGTTCTCGCTTAATCTCCTCAAAAGAAACTCCTGCTTTACTCATGTTAATTCCTCCTTTTATAGTCCTCCATATATAATAATGCCCTCTCTATTTCCCGTGTCGGTGTCGCCATTGTCTTCTTAATAAAACCATGTAAAAGGACATATTTATTATTATGACATGTAAAATAAAATATCCTGGCAATATCATTTGAAAACTTAATTCTCAGTTCGTATAACCCCTTATTCTTTTTTCCTTTAATTGCTTTCACATAGGGTTCTCCCAAATCATTCCCATGCTTATAAAGCAACTCTATATCCCGAAAGGCCTTGGCTCTTAATTTGGAAGGCAGAGAGTTTAAAAATTCCTGTACAGGAATCCTTCCATTTTCCTTTTGATAAAATTCTACATTATAAATACTAACACCTTCTCCTCTTAAATTTAGGTTATCATATGTGATAACATTTGTAAAGTTTTTTTTTGCGTTTTTTATGCGATTTGCAAATTTGAATAAATAAAAGAATTTTTAGATTTTATACATTTTATTCCGATATGCTTCCCTCCGTCAGAGAGAAGCATATCTTTATATTCTACCCCATCATATCAAACAAACTAATCTGATTGGACTCGGGTAAATCGCCCAGCAGATTCAAATCACTCATCATATCCACCACTGTCTTAGATACCTTGGTTCTTTGTCTGAAGTCATCCTTACTTAAGAAAGGACCGTCCTTTGCAGCTTCCATAATGGCATCAGCCGCTTTTTCACCCAACCCGTCGATACTACTGAAGGACGGCATAATCTTACCATCTATCAACTGAAAGTTACGTGAATGGGCTGTAAATAAATCAATAGGCATAAATTCCAGTCCACGGGCATACATCTCCTGAACAATCTTCATGTCCTTCATGGTAGCCTGCTCCTTCTGGGTAAGTGTGTCAGCACGACGTTTATAATCCGCCATCACATTATCAAGATGTTCTCTTCCCTGGCACATAATCTCATAAGAAAATGCCGATGCACGTATGGAAAAATATGATGCATAATAAGCAAGCGGATAATTCACCTTACAATAAGCAATTCTCCATGCCATCATAACATACGCTGCCGCATGGGCTTTAGGGAACATGTACTTGATTTTCTTACAGGACCAAATGTACCACTCCGGCACATTTGCCGCTCTCATGGCCTCTTCCCAATCGGGCTTTAATCCCTTACCCTTTCGTACACTTTCCATAATGGTAAAAGAAAGACTCGGGTCCATACCCATGTTAATAAGATAAATCATAATATCATCACGACAACAGATTACAGTAGAGATGGTTGCATCGCCGTTTTGAATAAGTGTCTGGGCATTACCCAACCATACGTCCGTACCATGACCAAGACCTGCAATTCTAATCAAATCAGAAAAGCATGTAGGCTTGGCATCAAGAAGCATCTGTATAACGAATTCCGTTCCAAACTCCGGTATTCCAAGAGACCCCAGAGGGCATCCGTCAATCTGGTCCGGCGTGATTTTAAGTGCCGATGTATTCTGGAACAAACTCATAACATCCTTATCATCCAAAGGAATTGTAGTGGGATCTATTCCCGTCAAATCCTGCAGCATACGAATCATGGTAGGATCGTCGTGCCCAAGAATATCAAGTTTTAAAAGGTTATGATCTATGGAGTGGTAATCAAAATGCGTAGTTATAGTATCCGTAGTCATATCATTTGCAGGACGTTGTACAGGTGTAAAGGAATGTATAATCTGCCCCACAGGAAGTACAACGATACCTCCGGGATGCTGCCCGGTACTTCTTCTGACTCCGGTACATCCTGCTGTAATACGGTTGATCTCACTGGTTCTTTTATGAACACCGCGCTCCTCATAATAATTTTTCACATAACCAAAGGCCGTCTTATCAGCCAATGTACCTATTGTACCTGCACGGTATGTCTGCCCCGCACCAAAAATAACCTCTGTATATTTGTGTGCCTTTGACTGATATTCGCCCGAAAAATTAAGGTCGATATCAGGCTCCTTATCGCCTTTAAATCCAAGGAAGGTTTCAAAAGGAATATCAAATCCGTCCTTTACCAACTCCTCACCGCAAACAGGACATTTCTTATCCGGCATGTCACAACCACTATTACCTACATAAGCCTTTACTTCATCTGAATCAAAATCGTAATAACGGCAATTGGGACAACGATAATGAGGGCTTAGTGAATTAACCTCCGTTATACCTGCCATAAACGCAACCAGGGAAGAACCTACGGAACCACGGGAGCCAACCAGGTACCCATCCTCCACAGACTTCCACACCAGCTTCTGTGCAATTATATACATAACCGCAAAACCATTATTAATAATGGAATTCAATTCTCTCTCCAAACGATCCTTTACTATTGGAGGCAGTTCTTCCCCGTACATTTCATGAGCTTTGTTATAACAAATATCACGAAGTGTCTGGTCACTGTCCGGAATAACCGGAGGACACTTATCAGGCCGCACCGGTGACTGGGATTCACACATATCAGCAATCAGGTTGGTATTGGTAATAACCACTTCTTCTGCTTTATCCGCTCCCAAATATTCAAACTCTTTCAACATTTCCTCGGTGGTTCTCAGATATAGCGGAGCCTGGTCATCCGCATCCGCAAATCCTTTTCCCGCCATAATAATCCTGCGGTACACTTCATCCTCAGGATCTAAAAAATGAACATCACAGGTCGCAACTACCGGTTTATGAAACTCCTCACCAAGCTTTACAATACGCTTATTAATATTCTCTATATCCTCTACCGAATTTACATTACGCACTTTATCCGAGGCAATCATAAACATATTGTTGCCCGTAGGCTGAATCTCCAGATAATCATAGAAATTAGCAATTCTTGCAATCTCCGAATCTGCCTTTTCATCCAAAATTGCACGGTACAATTCACCTGCCTCGCAGGCACTTCCAACAATCAGACCTTCCCTGTATTTCATCAAAAGACTCTTGGGAATTCTTGGCCTTTTACTGTAATAAGTTATATGGGACTCCGAAATAAGTGTATACATATTAACTCGTCCCGTATTATTCTTTGCCAGTATAATTGCATGATATGAGGGCATCTTTTTTACTGCCTCAGGATTTGACACTCCCATCGCATTCACCTGACTTAATGTAGTAATCCCCTCTTCTTCAAGCATTTTAATGAATTTTACAAAAATCTGTGCGGTTGCTTCTGCGTCATCAACTGCCCTGTGGTGATTTTCCAGGGAAATCCCCAATGTCTTTGCCACTGCATCCAGCGTATGCTTTGCCTGTCCTGTAAGAAGCACTCTTGAAATTCCTACAGTATCCACGTATGTATAATCCGCATCAAGTCCCAGTCTTTTGGCATTTTCTATAATAAAACTCATATCAAAGCCTGCATTGTGTGCAACCAATACAGCATCTTCGCAAAAGGCAAAAAACTCAGGCAATACAATTTCTATAGTAGGTGCATTCACCACCATATCATCACGTATTCCGGTTAACTTCTCTATCTGAAACGGAATTGGTACCTCCGGATTTACAAATGCCGAGTATCTCGACACTATACTTCCTTCCTCCACGCGCACTGCACCGATTTCGATAATTTTATTATTAACAGGTGAAAATCCTGTAGTCTCTATATCAAAAACAACATAGCTTTCCTTAAGGCTTTGTCCCTTATCCTTTGTAACAATATCTTTTAGGTCATCCACTATATATGCCTCAACACCATAGATTACCTTAAAAAAGTCCTGCATGTCGGGATTCTCATCGCCTGCTTCTTTTCTCTTATCTTTTTCTTTTCCCCACAAAGGCTCCCATGCATGTGAAGCGTCGGGGAATGCCTGAGCTACACCGTGGTCAGTTATTGCAATAGCCGGATGTCCCCAGTTATAGGCACGTTTCACAATTTCCTTTGCTTCAGACACACCATCCATATCACTCATTTTTGTATGACAATGAAGTTCCACCCTCTTGCGTACGCTAAAATCCATACGGGAACTGGTAAAGTCAGGTACCTTCTGGATTCCCGCAATTGAACCTATGGTCAGTTCGTGGTCAAATTTATCCATCATGGCCACACCCTTTACCTTAACAAAGGTTCCGGGCTTCAAACCGCCTGCCACTTCATCAACCTGTTCATTACGCACAAATATTTTCACAGTCATTGTGTCCGTAAAATCAGTTATATCGAAGAAAAGTATGGTCTTTTCATTTTTAATTTCTCTTTTATCAAAATTAAGAATCTTACCGCGGATAACAACTTCACCGATTTCTCCCACGATATCCTCAATTTTCATAGCCTCTTCTTCAACGTCCTTGCCATAAATAACATCAGGATTATCTGAACGTTTCACGCTACGGTTAAATTCCTTTTTACCGCTAAATTCTTTTTGGGGTCGTGACGCTTTTTTTACATCCGCAGTTTCAGCCGTTGCCTCCTTGGGAGCGTTCTTTTCTGCCACGGCATTGTTTTTATCTAAATCAGCTGCAAGATTCTCACCGGCACTTTCAGCAGCCTCCGGTACAGGTGCAAATTCTGCATCACCCGTCTCGCCTCTAAGGCTCCTTGCCCTTTCCGAAATCTGTGCTACCTGCATTGCAATCTTACGTTCGTTTTCTTCTTTAAATCTTCCTTCCTTAGCTTCACGGTAATCAAAAATAATCTTGGCATTCATACCGCAACGGTCGTTAAATATTTTATCCAGAATATCATTCAATTCATCTGCTTTACTACGTGCCAGCACCGTATCTTCAAAAATAACCTTAACCTTATCAGGCTCCTCAAAGGTAAAATCTGCACCTTTAACAATATTATGCAGCAAATTGCTATATTCACGTATTTCCAGCAAAATACTGTCACGATATATATTATAAAGTTTTTCCGCATTATACTGCGAAGACAAATGGAATTTCTCATAGATTTTGATTGTAATGTTTGCATTTGGAAAGAGCTGCTTTTTAATTTCTTTTTCCACCACAAAAACTGATTCCTTAGGAATCAGTCTGTCACTTTCAAGATAAATGCGCAAAAAATCCTTAGCCTTGGTAGTTGAGATACGCTCAACTCCTGCCTGCTCCATTAAACTTCCCAGTTCTTTATCCAATTTCAAAGTGGGAAACACTTCAAAAAACGGTTTTGCCATAGTAACAACCTTCTTATTCTCCCCAGTGGAGTAATTCTTCCCGTAAAGTAGTTAATAATTCCGCCTCGGGAATTTTGCGGATAATCTCACCCTTCTTAATCAGCAGGCCTTCTCCGTCTCCTCCTGCGATTCCGATATCTGCTTCTTTTGCCTCGCCAGGACCGTTAACTGCACAGCCCATTACTGCCACCTTGATATCAAGAGGAATATCTGCTACCATCTCCTCCACCTGTGACGCAAGACTTATTATATTAATTCGGGTTCTTCCGCAGGTAGGGCAGGAAACAACCTCTATTCCGCCTTTTCTAAGTCCCAAAGTACGAAGAATCAGCTTTGCTGAACGGATTTCTTCAACGGGGTCTGTGGTAAGTGATACCCGTATTGTATCACCGATTCCCTGATTAAGAATAATACCAAGTCCTATTCCCGACTTAATATTTCCGCTCATAATGGTTCCCGATTCCGTAATCCCTACATGAAGAGGATACTCAGTCTGTTTTGCCAGAATCTCATGGGCCTTAACGCACATCATAACATCTGAAGACTTGATGCTTATTACAAGATTATCATAATCCATATCCTCAATAAGCTTCACCTTATCAAGTGCACTTTCCACAAGCCCTTCTGCCGTAACACCATTATATTTTTCTACAAGATTACGTTCCAGAGAACCGCTGTTTACACCTACACGGATGGGAACCGACCGCTCTTTTGCCACACGAACCACTTCTGCAACCTTCTCCCTGCTTCCGATATTACCGGGATTAATACGAATCTTATCTGCACCGTTTTCCATAGCGGCAATAGCCATTTTGTAATCAAAATGAATATCTGCCACAATAGGTATATGAATCTGCTTTTTTATTTCTGCAATAGCCTTTGCTGCTTCAAGGGTAGGCACAGTTGAACGGATTATCTCACAGCCTGCTGCCTCCAGGCGCAGAATCTGCTCTACTGTAGCCTTTACATCCTCCGTCCTTGTATTTGTCATGGACTGGATGAGTATTGGATTACCTCCGCCTATTTTCTTATCTCCTATTTGAATTACCTTTGTTTTGCTTCTATACATAATTCATCCTTTCCGGGCAATTTTGCCTCCTGGAATTTTATCAACATCAATGATTCTATTGTATGTAATTTAATGTTATTTTTCAATAGACGATTTGACGGATTTAACTTCAAATTGTTTTATGTAAACCTGTTCATTATCCCTCTCTTCCAGTATAACTGATATGTCATAATATTTTCCGTCCATAAAACATTCCTTTGGTATTTCAATGCGAAAAGCCCCGTCAAGTTCATTAACTTCATCATCCTGCCAAAGTAATTTACATCCGGTTTCATCATATATGACCGCAGGCAGAGTTCCTGTCTTTTCTTCAGCATGAACACCTATTTCCATTCCAAAAATGCCCATGGCAAACAAAATCACCATCAGACCTATTCCCTGCTTATCCGTTTTCCAGATATTCTTCTCAAGACGATAACTTTTTTTCTTTTCCACACCGCTTATCATATATATACGCCATGCAATGGTCATGATGAGAAAAACAACAGACATATGCAAGTAAGTATTTCTGTCCGCAGTAATCCCCCACTGCCAATATTCAATTGCCTGATACAAAAATCCTGCAAAAGCAATAAACAGTAAAGCACTTACAGTCTGCTTAAATTGCCATAACAGTTTTTCCTTCTTTTCATTTTTAGAAAATTGCTGCAAATCCTTTAATACTGATATTATATTCTGGTAGCGTTGTTCAGGCTGACATTTTAATGCTTTGCTTATTACCTTATCCATTCCCTTTGAAATGGCTATGTCACATTCCGAAAGCGCTCTTCGGGTATATGGTGGCAGCTGCGGGTCTTCGCCCGTCAGCATATAATGCATCAATGCTCCGAATGAATATATATCACTCCTTATATCCGGAAGCCTCCCTTTTAATTGTTCCGGTGCTGCATATCCGGGACTTGCATAACATCCCGTGCTTTCATCCTGTTCATGAACTGCTGTACCAAAATCAATCAAGCGAACCTGTTCCTCCTCCGTTATAATAATGTTTTCAGGCTTTAAATCTCCGTAAATCACAGGCTGGCTTCTTGAGTGCAGATAATTAAGTACTTCACCTATCCCCGATGCAAATTCCAACATTTTATCTGTAGATAAACGTCCGCATCTTTTTACATATTCTTTCAGGGTAACCCCTTCCACATATTCCATCACCAGATAATGATTATTTTCCTGCCAGAAGCTTTCTACAACCACCGGCAGGGCAGGATGAAAACACATTTTCAACATTTCTGTTTCCTTTTCCATACATTTCCTGCTTTCCTCACACTCAAGAGTTGTTTCCTTAACCGCCAGAATCCTGTCAGAATTCTTCTCTCTAACCTTATAAACAATACCATTTCCGCCTTTTCCTAAAATCTCAACAACCTCATATCTGTCATTAACAAACATAATTGCATCCTCCTTTTATCTAACTTATCCTTCCTTATATTTGGTCTTTTTTAACCTTACATATATTGCAGACATATCATCACTTTCGCCCTTTGCCCTAAAACGTGCTCCCGCTTCCTTTAATAATCTTCCGGCCGCAGCTTCCGTATCTATACTGTCAGACACAATTGCCTTAAATTCCACATCCGTAAGCCTCCGATAAAATCCATCGCTGCACACAAGAAAAACTTCATCCCTGCAGGCATGTCCCCACATCGTATAAACACCCTTCCACGAAAAACTTCCTATACACCTGATAAGCCTGCCACCTGACACGTCATCAACCGTAATTGACCTCATATGTCCCCGTTTCTTCTTATAAACCCGGCTATCTCCCACATTCCACACGAAATATCTATGTTCAATTATTATAAGCATACTTAACGTGCACCCCGTATTTTGCTGTAAATCATCTGCAAATGCCCGGTTTATACGATACAATTCCCTGTTAACAGCATTTATCACGGACCTGAAACTCCTCCCTTTTCCCAACACTTCAGGTCCCTTTTGATAAAACCATGTGATCAGGCGTTCCGTCACATATCCGCTGGCTCTCTCTGAACCATCAAAGCTTCCTATTCCATCACATACCACTGCCATAAAACATCTTTTCCTTCCCACAACCATCTGGCAAATGGCAAGGGAATCCTGATTTTTGCCCGTTCTGATTCCTTTATCCCAAATATAATCAGTAAAAATGTGCATAAAAACAAAACCTCGTCTTTCCTACAAAGGTCCTCTCTGTCTTTTGCCCCTATATAAAAAATTTTGAAAACTGCTGAAGACTTTCAGCGATAGATTATATGAATATTTCTCTTGTTCTCCAATTATAAATGGAATACCCCATAATATCAAGTAGTACTTTTATATAAACCGTAATAAAAATATGAAAACTGTAAAAATTATACCAATATGAATTTTATTTTAAAATCAGGGAGAGTTTAAACATGTTAAGAAAACTAAAAACAATGGATGGTAATACGGCAGCAGCCCACGTAGCTTATGCATACAGTGAATTGTCTGCAATTTATCCTATCACACCATCATCTACCATGGCAGAATATGTGGATGAATGGGCTAGTGAAAACCGCAATAATATTTTTGGACGGCCATTACAGGTTAGCGAACTTCAATCAGAAGCCGGTGCCGCTGCTGCCCTGCACGGTGCTCTTGTATCCGGTGCGCTTGCTACCACTTTCACAGCCTCCCAGGGGTTACTTTTAATGATTCCAAACATTTATAAAACCGCCGGCGAATTACTTCCCGGAGTATTTCATGTTGCTGCCCGCACCATTGCAACCCATGCATTATCTATTTTCGGTGATCATTCCGACATCTATGCATGCAGGCAAACCGGTGCAGCAATGCTTTCCACCGGAAGCGTACAACAGGTTATGGACTTAGCCCCCGTTGCGCATCTTTCCGCATTAAAAGGCAGAGTTCCTTTTATACATTTTTTTGATGGTTTCAGGACATCACATGAAATGCAAAAAATACAAGTCTGGGACTACGAAGACCTTAAAGAAATGTTTCCACATGAAGAATTCATTAATTTTAAAAAAAATGCCCTTAATCCCAATCACGCAAAAATGATGGGTTCCGCACAGAATCCGGACATTTTCTTTCAGGCAAGAGAAGCCGGTAATCCATATTACCAAGCCCTGCCTGCAATTGTTGAAGATTACATGAATTTAATTAATCAAAAGCTGGGCACAGATTATGGTTTATTTAGATATTATGGCGCCAAGGATGCAACACACGTAATAATTGCCATGGGCTCAGTATGCGATACAATCCGTGAAACTATAGACTATTTAAATGCTGCCGGACAAAAAACCGGTCTTATTCAGGTACATCTGTATCGCCCTTTCTCTGCAAAGCACCTGATTAATGCACTTCCTGAAAGTGTAACGCAGATTACTGTTCTTGATCGTACAAAAGAGCCCGGTGCCATGGGCGAACCTCTCTTCCTGGATGTTACCGCAGCCCTAAAAGACAGTGTTTTTTCCAACGTTCCTATTATGTCGGGACGTTATGGACTAAGCTCCAAGAACACAACTCCCGACCAGATTCTTGCCGTTTATAAAAACGATGCTGACACCGGAAAGAAATTCTTTACAATAGGAATTGAAGATGACGTAACACATTTGTCCCTCCCCATAAGCGAGCATATTATTACGGAATCCCCCGATACTATCCGTTGTAAATTCTGGGGTCTTGGCGGAGACGGCACCATAAGTGCCAATAAAAATTCCATCAAAATTATAGGAAATCATACCGACAAGTATGTTCAGGCTTATTTTGATTACGATTCAAAGAAATCCCGAGGCTTAACCGTCTCACATCTTCGTTTCGGCAATTCACCAATCCGTTCATCCTATCTTGTTGAAAATGCTGATTTTGTTGCATGCCACAATCCGACATATCTGCATAAATACGATATAGTGCAGGAACTGGTTGACGGTGGAAGCCTGCTTCTTAACTGCCGTTTTAAAGAAGAAGAACTGGAGGAATATATTCCCGGCCAGGTAAAACAATATATTGCCACACACAATATCAGGCTCTATATAATTGACGCCCTTACAATCGGCAAAGAAATCGGTCTCAACAACAAAACCAGCACTATTCTGCAGGCTGCTTTTTTCCGTCTTGCCGGCATTATCCCCATTGAGAATGCCAGACGCTTAATGAAAGAAGCCGCCAAAGTAAGTTATCACAAAAAGGGCGACAAAGTAGTACGGATGAATTATGATGCCATAGACAGAGGTATAGATGACGTTATAGAGGTAAAAATACCCGACCATTGGAAAAAGGCCGAATACCAATCCCTTGACAACAAGCTTCTTTCCGACAGAAAAGAAGTCCTTGATTATGTGGTAACCCTTCAAAAACCCATTACCGACCAAAAGGGTAACCATCTTCCCGTTTCTGCATTTGTTCCTTATGCGGACGGAAGTTTTCCCTCCGGAAGCTGTGCCCATGAAAGACGCGGTGTTGCCACCGAGGTTCCTTTTTGGAAACCGGAAAATTGTATTCAATGTAACCGTTGCTCATATGTATGTCCACATGCTGTTATACGTCCCGCGGTTATGAACGAAGAAGAAACATCCAATGCTCCCAAAAACATGGTATCACTTCCCATGAACGGAATGCCGGGATTCAATTTTTCCATAACAATTTCTAATGTGGACTGCACCGGCTGTGGCTCCTGCGTAGGCGTATGCCCCGGAAAGCAAAACCAAAAAGCCCTTGAAATGTGTCCTGTAAAGGAACATGATGCAAGACAGGAATATTTTGACTACGGTAAATCCCTTCCAATCAAACAGGAAGTCATTGACCATTTTAAAGAATCTACGGTAAAAGGAAGTCAGTTCAAACGTCCTTTAATGGAATTTTCAGGTGCATGTGCAGGTTGTGGCGAAACACCTTATGCAAAGCTTGTAACACAGTTATACGGCGAGCGCATGTATATCGCAAATGCCACCGGCTGCTCTTCTATTTGGGCAAATTCTTCACCGTCCACCGCTTACACCGCAACACCTGACGGAAAAGGACCCGCCTGGGCGAACTCATTATTTGAAGATGCCGCAGAATTCGGTTACGGAATGCTTCTTGCAGAAAAAGCAATAAGAGAACACCTCCGTCAAACCATAGGCGAATTAAGCCTGGCATTAACCAATATGAAAAATAACGAGTCCCATATAAGTTTTACCTCTTTTGACACACTTAGCGCGGCAATCACAGAATGGCTGGACACTTATAGTAAAAGTAAAGAAAACACCGATGCAACCATCGTTTTAACAAAACAATTGGAAAGCTTTATAGAAGAACTTAAAGAAGATACATCAAAAGACCATATTGCTCTTTCCTTAAATATTTATGAAATGTGCGATACCCTGCTTAATCAAAAAGACTATCTTAACAAGAAATCCCATTGGATTTTCGGTGGTGACGGATGGGCATACGATATAGGTTACGGTGGGCTTGACCATGTACTTGCCAGCGGTGAAAATATTAACATTCTTGTATTTGACACAGAAGTATATTCAAATACAGGCGGTCAGGCTTCGAAAGCTACCCCCACCGGTTCCACTGCTAAATTTGCCTCCGGAGGCAAGTTAACCCCTAAAAAAAATCTGGCTGCAATGGCCATGAATTACGTTCACGTTTATGTAGCCCAGGTTGCCATGGGTGCTGATTATAATCAAACCATAAAGGCAATAACCGAGGCAGAAAGCTACCCGGGTCCCTCTCTGATATTATGTTATGCCCCCTGCATCAGTCATGGTATACGTTCCGGAATGGGAAGTTCTCCCCACGAAGAAAAAAGAGCCGTCGACTCAGGATACTACCATCTTTTCAGATACAATCCCGGACTTCGTGCTCAGGGTAAAAATCCTTTTATATTAGACAGCAAAGAGCCCACACTTGAATATAGAGAATTCTTATCCGGTGAAAACCGTTATGAAGTTCTCAAAATGATGGATAATTCAAAAGCGGATGATTTATTAGAAAAAGCATCAATACAGGCAAAAGAAAAATATAATTACCTGAAAAAACTCGAAAAACTTTATGAACCGGATTCCACTGATATGGAACAATAAAAGAAACGCATTCTCTTTAAGCCGCTTGCTTAAGGGAATGCGTTTTAGATTATAATTATCCGAATATTCTTGATAAATCATTAAACAACACAAATACTGCCAGTACAAAGAACAATATTAATCCTATTAAGTGTATCGTTCCCTCTTTTTCCGGTGGAATGGGTTTGCCACGTACAACTTCAATAAGCATAAACACCAATCGTCCTCCATCAAGAGCCGGAAGCGGTAATAAATTTAGTATACCTAAGTTTACTGACAAAAGTACAGCTATATACATCATATTCATAGTGACTGTTACAGCGCCCTCATCTTTTGTTGCTTCGTAGGTATCCCCTACAACGGTTGCAATACCCACAGGACCTGCAACATCATCCTTACCGACAGTTCCGTTAAAAAGTCCTATAAGTGCAGAGTATGTTGAATCCACACAATACCTGATTTCATACCAGGCATACTTGAACATTTCAAGGCCCTGACTTCTGATGTAGTCTCCTCCGGCAAATCCAAACAGGTATCTGCCCTCTTCCTCTGAGTATTTAGGTGTAACCAGTGTAGTAAATTCTTCCCCATTTCGTTCATATATAACTTCTACCGTATCGCCAACACTAAGCATTGACCGAAGTATCACATCACGATACAAATATACCTTTTTACCATCAATGCTTACAAGCATATCTCCTGCCATAAGTCCGGCTTCCTCAGCACCGCCACCTTCCGAAACCGACTGTATTACCGGTATATCCACATATGTTGCATTTACTATTATAAGTGAAAAAACAAATGCTAATATAAAATTGAATAACGGACCTGCAACAACTGTTGATATCCTTGCCCATACATTTGCTTTTAAAAATGCTCCATCTGTAAGTTCTGCAATATTATCTTCCTCTGAGGTTATATCTTCACCCTCAAATCTACAGGCACCACCCAAAGGCAATAATCTTAAAGTGTATTCAGTATCCCCCTTTTTAAAGCCAAGAAGCTTAGGTCCCATACCTACCGCAAATTCCAACACACGAATACCGTTTGCTTTTGCAAGAAGAAAATGCCCGAATTCATGGGACACCACCACCACGCCAAATATCAGCAAAAAGAAAATAATAGTCATCAAAAATACTCCTTATATATAATTAAACTTAATATAAATTATCCGTAAATCCTGCTTATATATTCATAGGTAGCGGCTTCCGCTGCCAAAATCTGTTCAACGGAAGGATTCTTAATCATTTCATGCTGCTCCATTGAAGCCCGGATAATTTCGGCAATCTCAAGAAATCTGATTTTTCTGTCTAAGAACAAGGCAACTGCACGCTCGTTTGCAGCATTATACACAGTGGGCATACTTCCGCCCATTTCACCTGCTTTAAGTGCAAGCGCAAGACCTTTAAAGGTATCCATATCCGGCTTTTCAAAGGTAATCTGTGCCAAATCATAAAAATCCACACGTTTACCTTCCATCGGACGTCTGTCCGGATAAAACAATGCATATTGTATAGGCAGCTTCATGTCCGGTGTTCCAAGCTGAGCCATTATTCCTCCGTCTACAAACTCCACCATAGAGTGAATAATGCTTTGGGGATGTACCACCACCTGAATCTGTGAAAGTTCTACTCCAAAAAGCCATTTAGCCTCTATTACTTCCAGGCCTTTATTAACAAGCGTTGATGAGTCAATGGTTATTTTGCGTCCCATAGACCAGTTAGGATGTTTCAGGGCATCTTCCACAGTCATGTTTGCCAGTTCATCGTATTTTTTACCTCTGAAAGGTCCTCCCGATGCAGTTAATAATATCTTTGAAAGTCTTTCCTTAGGCTCACCGTTTAAAGATTGGAAAATTGCACTGTGCTCGCTGTCTACCGGCAAAATGGGAACATTATGTTTTGCCGCCAAAGGCATTATAATATGTCCTGCGGTAACAAGGGTTTCTTTATTTGCAAGGGCAATGGTCTTACCTGCCTCAATCGCTGCAATAGTAGGTCTGATACCAATCATTCCCACAATTGCCGTAACTAATACTTCCATCCCGGGTAAAACAGAAATCTCCAAAAGTCCTTCCATTCCACACAAGATCTTCACCGGCAAATCTGCCACTTTTCCCCTAAGATTTTTCGCTGCTGCTTCATCCCACATTACCGCAAATTCCGGCTCGAATTCCCGAATCTGCTGCTCCATTAAAGCAACATTGCTTCCCGCTGCCAATGCAACAACCTGCAAATCCGGATTATTCCTTACAATATCCAAAGTCTGAGTTCCGATAGAACCTGTTGACCCCAGAATACCTATTTTTCTCATATTGTTTCTCCCAAAAGTTTTTAACGTAATAATAATCTTGCTAAAAAGTAAATCATTGGAGCCGTTACTATAACACTGTCAAACCGGTCCATAATACCACCGTGACCGGGAATCAGCTTGCCGTAATCTTTAATATCCTTATTCCTCTTAATTGCAGACGCCGCCAAATCACCAATCTGCGAGAAAACCGAACCAATACCTCCGATAAGGGCAAAAATCCACGTTATCTGCTGCTCTGTAAATACACTCTCCACTACAAAATATCCATATAATGCACCAACAGCTGCTGCCCCAAGTATACCACCTATACAGCCTTCTATGGATTTCTTAGGACTTAAAACTGGAAATGCTTTATGGTTACCAATAGTTTTCCCAAATCCCATTCCCACCAAATAGGCACAAGTATCCGATACCCATGAGCTAATAAAAATCAACCATACAATATACACACCATTATTAAGTTCTCTGGTCTGATAAATAAATGACAACATAACCGGCGCATACATTACCGAAAAGAATACTGCAATCACCTGATTAACATTAAATCTCGGAAATCTGGCAACGTAAACAAACATAAATGCCATAAATCCAAAAATTAATGTCATGATGGTATAAATATCATCCTGCAGAAAATATATTTCCAAATAGTATGCAATTACAAATAAAACCGCCGGAATTTCCAGACCGCTTATCTTCTTGCCATCTTCATGAACTCCCAGTGCCTTTGACAACTCAAAAAAACCTACCAGGGAAGTTAGCAGCAATACTGCTGTCAGTATACCGCCTCCGGCAATAATTGTAACAAGGGCTATAATTACCAGCACAATACCACTTATTACTCTGGATAAAAACATTACTACTCCTCCTTTATAAGGCCATATCTTCTGTCTCTATGATTATATGCATCTACTGCTTTCTCTAATTCTTCTTTTGAGAAATCCGGCCATGCCACCGGTGCAAAATAAAACTCAGTATATGCCAGCTGCCATAACAGGAAATTAGATATCCTTTGTTCATTACATGTCCTTATTAATAAATCAGGCTCCGGCAAGCCTTTAGTATCCAACTCTTCAGAAATAACATCCTCTGTGATATCCTCGGGATTAAGTACTCCGGACTTTACTTTCATTGCAATTTCATTTACGGCTCTCCTTATTTCATCCCGTCCGCCGTAATTAATAGCGATCTGAAAATGTAATCCGTCATTATCCTTTGTAGCCTCTTCCAGCTCGTTAATTTTTGAACGTATATCTTCGTCCAATCTTGATTTATCTCCCAGCACCCTTACACACATTCTGTTTTTGGCTGCTGTCTTCAAACAGGTCTTCATATAATTCCTAAGCAGTGACATAAGAGCCTCCACTTCATCCTTGGGACGGTTCCAATTCTCCGTTGAAAACGCATAAACCGTCAAATACTGAATACCCATCTTATATGCTTCTTCACAAATAACTTCTACAGTCTTGGTTCCCTGCACATGACCGTAATTGCGGGGCATTCCCTTCGCTTTTGCCCAGCGTCCGTTTCCATCTAATATTATTGCAACATGATTCGGAATCTTTCTCTCTCCCATATATCCCCTTACTCCTATTAAAGAATAAAGAGGGAAGTACTCTTGTTCCTTCCCTCATATCATACATTTACCTTTAACTATACTGTTAAGATTTCTTTTGATTTTTCTTCAACAAGAACATCGATGTCTTTAATATACTTGTCAGTTATCTTCTGTAATTTTTCTTCAAGCTGCTTAATTTCGTCTTCAGACACTTCTGTCTTAGCAAGCTTTTTTAACGCATCGTTGCCGTCACGTCTGATATTACGTACTGCAACTTTACCTTCTTCACCTTTTTTCTTTACTTCTTTAACGAGATCCTTACGTCTTTCCTCTGTAAGTTCAGGGAAAACAAGGCGGATTACAGAACCGTCATTAGAAGGTGTAATTCCTACATCTGAAGCCATAATAGCTTTCTCAATATCTTTAATTAAAGATTTCTCCCAAGGTGAAATCTGGATGATTCTGGGTTCCGGCACCGAAACATTACCTACCTGCTGAATAGGAGTAGGTGTTCCGTAATAATCTACGCGAATTCTGTCAAGTACATGAGGGTTCGCACGTCCTGCACGGATTGCCGCAAAATCGGTTGCAAGAAAATCATATGCTTTCTGCATCTTGCTGTCATACTGTTGTAACCTTTCGTCCATCTTATAACCTCCTATTATACGGTAACCTTAGTACCGTTAAATGTTCCTTTTATTGTATTAACAATACTGTTGTCTTCATTAAGACCAAATACCCACATAGGCATTTTGTTATCTCTTGCAAGAATCGATG
>CAZGSF010000023.1:0-23723 GCA_964528145.1 uncultured Lachnospiraceae bacterium
TTAGCTATGGCAAAATATCAACAAATGACTTAGGTCAGTCAAATTTTGGCCAGCTGCTTAACACGGATGTGGAAGGTAATAATGGAGAACCCGGTGAAATAGGTGCCGGGGTAAATTCAAAAAAGACGGGACTGACTGCAAATTCTTTGCAGGAACGTTTTCAGTCTTTATCCGGTGTGAAAAAAATCTCGAACAGGGAGTTGACAAGCACCATCGAGGAACTTAGACAACAGTGCATGCGCTATATTTATGAGCTGCTTTTCGGAAGAAGGGCTAACCATAAACAAAATGGTCTTTTTGATGAAAGTGACTCGGGGCAGCAGTCTTTTGAGGACTGGATGCAGGAAAGAACAGGGGTGACCGCGGGAAACGCAGGTAATGTGGCAAGTGTGGGACTTGCAGTAGAAACATTTTCGTATGAAGCTGAGTTTGTTCAGACAGAAAATGAAACCACAGCATTTTCTACAGTTGGTACTGTGAAAACCGCAGATGGTAGAGAGATTAATTTTAATATTGATGTAGAGATGAGCAGAAGCTTTACACAGTATTACAAGGAACAATATCAGGTGCAGTCGGTAAGAGTGTGCGACCCTCTTGTAATTAATCTGGATACGGATGTTGCAAGTCTGTCTGATCAGAAATTCTTCTTTGACCTGGATGCGGATGGTGAAGTGGACGAGATATCCATGCTTGATAAAGGTAGTGGTTATCTGGCATTGGATAAAAATAGCGACGGAAGGATTAATGACGGTTCGGAGCTGTTTGGAACAGCAAGCGGAGACGGCTTTGCAGATTTGGAAAAATATGATGAAGATGGTAATGGCTGGATAGATGAAGGTGATGCTGTCTTTGATAAACTCAAAATTTGGTGCAAGGACGAGAATGGTAATGATGTGTTATATAAGCTTGCTGACAAGGGTGTCGGTGCCATATGCCTGCAACGGGTAGGTACGCAGTTTTCGTTGAATTCAGCAGAGACCAATGATACTAACGGTTATATAAGAAGTACAGGGGTATTTTTGTATGAAAACGGAATGGCAGGCACGGTGCAGCATGTAGATGTGGCAAAGTCATTTCTTGCCGTAGGGTGACAATGTGTGGCCTCTTACATAGAATAATGTAGAGGTGGCTCATTCTATGAAAATCGTTAATCAAGTTTTAGCTAATAAGGGAACCGGTTCCGGTGCTTACAGGGGGCAACGGAAACCGGTTCCTTTTGCTATTTTTATTATGTGTATAGTGCCGGTGGTTATTTCCTGTTTTTGTGGGGAAATAGGAATGGGAAAGAGTAACCGGAGAAGTGTGTTGATTTTTCCGGACACAAGTAAATATACGGTTGTATTTGATGCTTCCTATGGACAGCTTAAAATGGATTTGGAGGCGGCGGTTGCCTGTATGCTGTCCACGGTGATTCCTGCGGATTATGAACAGGAAGCAATAATGGCACAGGCAATACTGTTAAGGACTGATTTGCTTGATTTGTATGAAGAAAGTGACAGAGATTCAAATAAATATATAAATTTGAAAAAGACTAACTATACAAAAAGATATTTTACTTTTTTGGAACAAAAGGAAGTATATAAAGAGGAATATGAAAAGAATTTGGCGGTGTATAGGAATGCCGTACAGGAAACGGCAGGAATGTATATAAAAAATAAAGAAAGCGGACATATAGAATCCGGAGGATGGTTTGCTGTAAGTATGGGTGTTACGAGAGAAGGTGTGATTTGTGACAATGATTACAAGTCACCGCTTTATTATAGCGAAATATCATATACGCAGAAGGAATTGACAGATGTGGTTGGAAAGATCCGCAAAAACGACACAACTGTCTCTTCCGGAGATGCAGAAAACGGTAAAGTGGAGGAAATACATTTTGTTGGTATAGAAGGTGAAGGATATGCAAAAAATATAGTATTTGAAATTATTTTAGGTAATGGCGAAAAAGAAGCGTACATAGTAGGGGCGGATGTTTTGTGTGACAAATTGAATCTGATTTCACCTTGTATAGAGGAAATCTCGGAGGTTGATTATAACATAAATATTACCGTGAAGGGTGTGGGTCACGGAAGTGGAATGAGCCTGTATGGCGCTAATGAGTTGGCAAAGGAAGGTAAAAATTACGAAGAAATTCTAAATTATTTTTTTACAAATATTGCAATTGATAAAATTGAATAATACCTCAAATTCAGGCAAGACTATCCATAAAGCTATCACAGTTTATGACAGCGGAATGGAGGAAATATGAGAAGACAAAACACTTTTAACAAAAACAGAGAGAAAAAAGAACGATTAATTATGCTGGGTAGTGCAGTATTTGTGCTTACAGCTTTAACTATGACAGGTGTATATGTGAAGGGGAATGCGCAGAAGGAAAAGAACGACGGATATACCATTGACTTTGCTGCTCTTGAAGAAAATTCCCGGGAAGAAAATTCACAGACAGAAGAATACATTACTGTTCCCACTGATGATTTTACTGCTTCGGTAGAAGATGGCAGTGAAAAAATGGCGGACATAACCAATGATGATTTTCTGGACTATATACCTTCGACAGATGAAATTAATCTAACTGCCGAGGCGGAAGGTACTGAAGTGGCAGAGGAAGAGCCTATGTTTGCCCAGGCTGCGGAATTTGCAGAAGCAGAAGATACAAGTGTTGAAACCGCAGGAGAAGCTGTTTCTAAGGTGGATTATCCGGAACTTAATTTTACGGAAAATGATACCCTTGCATGGCCCATTGTGGGTAATGTTCTCATTAATTACAGTATGGATAAAACAACATACTTTGCAACACTTGATCAATATAAATACAGCTCTGCCATAGTAATAGGTGCAAACCAGGGAGAGACAATCAGCGCGGCAGCAAACGGTAAAGTAATTGAAATCTATGAAAATGAAGAAATCGGTAAAGCTGTGGTAATGGAACTTGGTAACGGATACGAGCTTACCTACGGCCAGCTTGAGGATATTCAGGTATCAAAAGGCAGCTATGTAGAAACAGGTGACATTGTCGGCAAGGTTGCTTCACCTACAAAATATTACAGTATTGAAGGTGCAAATGTGTATTTTGCCCTTACAAAGGATGGGGTGCCTGTAAATCCCATGGGCAAATTAAATTAACGGAGTTAAACAGATGCTTATTATAAACGGTAATATAAAGACAATGGCAGGAATAGAGTTTGACAGAGGATATGTGTATGTAAAAGATGAAAAGATTGCCGCTTTCGGAGCAGGTCATCCTGATGAAAAACTCTTAAAAGAGGAAATGGAAACCGGAAAAGTTCTTGATGTGAACGGGGCGTTGGTAATGCCCGGTATAATTGAGGCTCACTGTCATATGGGTATTACTGAAGAAAAGAAAGGCATGGAAGGGGATGACTGCAACGAGAATGTGGAGCCGGTCACTCCCTTTCTTCGTGCTATAGATGCGATAAATACAATGGATGCAGCTTTTTCCGATGCCATAGAGGCGGGAATAACTTCTGCAATGATCGGGCCCGGCAGCTCCAATGTGGTGGGAGGACAATTTGCGTTTTTAAAGTTAAAAGGCAGAAGGATAGATGAGCTTATAGTAAAAGCACCGGCCGCAATGAAGGTGGCTTTCGGAGAAAATCCCAAGGTTAATTTTTCCGGACAGGGAAAATCACCGGTGACACGTATGTCAATTGCATCCATTCTCAGAGAAGAGCTTACCAAAGCAAAGGAGTATTGCGAGGCAAGGAAACAAAAAGATAGCGATTTTGAAATTGATTACAGATATGAGTGCTGGGTGCCGGTATTTACCGGAGAAATTCCGCTAAAGGCCCATGTCCACAGGGTTGATGATATATTTACTGCAATAAGGATAGCGAAGGAATTCGGTCTTAGGATTACGCTTGACCATTGCAGTGAAGGTCATCTTATTGCAGAGGAAATTGCAAGTGAAGGGTATCCGGCAATTGTAGGACCGGACCTTGCCAGCCGTAACAAAATAGAAGTACAGAATATGGCATTTAAGACTGTGGGAGTGTTGAATAATGCGGGAGTTATGACTGCCGTAACCACAGATCATCCGGTCTCTTTGATTCAGTCATTGCCCTTATGCGCAGGTCTTGCGGTAAAGGCGGGATTAGACCCTGAGGAGGGCTTTAAGTCGATTACAATATATCCGGCCACTATATGCGGTGTGGCTGATAGGGTAGGAAGCCTTGAAGTTGGAAAGGATGCGGACATAGCAATATTTGACGGCAACCCCATGGAAATTTTCACAAATACCCTATACACGATAATAAATGGCAGGATTGTATACGAGAGAAGTTAAATAAAAATCTTTACCTTCTGTCCCCTACGCGATATAATGAAGCAGGTAGGAGGACGTATCAAAAGTGAGATATAGATTTATCAGTCTTTTTTTATGTATAGGTATGATTCTGGCAGGCTGTTCCCCGGAAGATTTTGTGAACGTGGCTAATGAAACGGCGGATTTTGAGGGAATGAATGAAACACCGGATTTATCCTATGAAGTGCCGGTTGTCGTGCCTCATATACTAATAGATCAGGTGGGATATACTCCTGAAGGTAAGAAGACGGTTATTTTCAGAGGAGAAGAACTGCCGGATAGTTTTGAGGTTGTTGATGCCAGGAATGGTACAGTGGTTTATGAAGGTCAGATAAAGGAAAAAGAGCGTGAGAATTCCGGTAAGGACTTGATTGGATACGGAGATTTTACGGAACTGGTTACCGAAGGAACCTATTATATACAAAGCAGCGTATTCGGCAGGTCATATGATTTTGATATTGCCGGCAATGTATATGATGATGTATTTGCTCATGGGGTGAACCATCTGGAGGAAGTACAGAATAAGAAAATTAATGTAACCCTTCCCAAGGGACAATCCGAGCAGGCGGAAATTATTATACAGGGCGGCTGGTTAACAGATGAAGCAGGGAATCAGGATTTAAAGCTTGCTTCCGAGGTTATGCTTACCGTATTGGCAGCATATGAGTTATATCCTGATTCTTTTTTTATAAATGAAGCCGATGGGGGCGCAGGTAATCCGCCTGAGATTTTAACTTATTTAAAACAGCAGACAGAGTGGATGCAGCAGCTTCAGGATGAAAAAAGCGGCGGTGTATACGGTGGAGTTGTAGCGGATAATAAAGGTACAATTACCACATATTCAATGGCGGATATGGACGAGGAAGCGGCAGCATGTTTTACTGCGGCACTTGCTAAATTTTCATATGTTTACAAAAAATATGACCAGCAATATGCAGCCGGCTGCTTAAAAGCGGCGGACAGAGCTTGGAATTACATAAATAAACAACAATGGACAGAACAAGAGAATAGAAAAGAAGCACCGAAAGAGATTATGTTTTGTGCCGCTACGGAGATGTATCGGGCGTCAGGCTGGAATTCGTACCATTTATATACAAGACAGCTTTTGGAAGAGGGTATGGAAATTGTGGATTCTTCCTGGGCGACATATGGTGCGGTAACATATCTTACTACAAAGCATTATGTAGATAAGAAGCATTGTGAAACGGTAATGAAACAATTAATGTCCGGTGCAGAAGAAATTTCTGCAAAGGCCCGTGTCAGTGCTTATCAGACTGAGGGAGATTCTGAGTTTACGAACATAAAAGAATTGTTATGGAATATGGTTATATTATCCATTGCCGACTACGTAATTACCAATCACGAATATGCCACCGTAATAGAGAACCATCAGCACTACTTTTTCGGATGTAATCCTAAGGCAATGTGTCTGGTGCATGAAGACGGATGCGATAGCATGAGTGATGGGGAAAAGAATATTCAGGATGATTTGCAGCTTAATGCATACCATATTTTTATGTTAAGCCAGATTTTGAATGTAGAATAGATTAATTTAACACAGGAAGGTGAGATTATGAAAATAGTTGTTTTGGCAGGCGGAATCAGTACGGAGCGTGATGTGTCATTAACCTCCGGTAAAATGATATATAAAGCACTTAAGAATAAAGGTCATCAGGTTGTTTTACTGGATGTATTTCTGGGGATGAAGGGAGATTGGGCAGGAAACCCGGATGAAGTTTTTGAAAGTGACGAAGACTGGGCAAAGGAAATTGGCAATATTAGTGTGGTAAATCCTGATATCCGACAGGTAAAAGCATTAAGACCCGATTGGAAAAAGAATTTCTTTGGCCCGGGTGTAATAAGCATATGCCAGAGAGCGGATGTTGTGTTTATGGCACTTCATGGTGAACATGGTGAGAACGGTAAAATTCAGGCATATTTTGATATGATGGGAATTACATATACCGGAACCGATTATGTGAGCTCGGCACTTGCAATGGATAAAGCATTGGCAAAAGAAATTTTTGCTTATAACAATATTCCTACACCTATGGGTATAAGACTTAAGGCAGGGGAAGAAGAAAGTAGAAAAATTCCCTATCCTTGCATCGTAAAATCCTGTAAAGGCGGTTCGTCGGTAGGAGTTGTCATTGCTAATAGTGATGAAGAGTATGAAGCGGCAAAGCAGGAAGCATTTAAGTATGATGACGAAGTTGTTATTGAGCAGTTTATTAAAGGCAGGGAATTTTCGGTTGGTGTGATGGAAGGCAAAGCACTTCCCATAATTGAGATTGCACCTATTCAGGGATTTTATGATTATAAGAATAAATATCAGGCGGGCAGTGCAGTAGAGACATGTCCGGCAGAACTTCCGGAAGACAAGATGGCAGAAATGCAGCGTATTGCGGAGAAAGTATTTAAAGCATTGCGCCTGAAATGCTATGCACGTATGGATTTTATGATGAGTGAAGCAGGAGAACTTTATTGTCTTGAAGCCAACACTTTGCCGGGTATGACCCCCACGTCCCTTCTGCCCCAGGAAGCGGCAGTTATTGGTATGGATTATGAAGCTCTCTGTGAGAAGATTATCCGGATGGCTCTTGAAAAAGAAAATGCTTAATAGTTTTATGAAAAGAGGTTTGTTATGAATATTACCTTGGAACAAATTGCGTTAAGCTGTGGCGGAAAGTTGTGCCGGGCTGAAGGAAAAGAAAATACCTGCATTGAAGGAGCGGTTTTAGACTCCAGACAGGTTAAACCCGGATATTTGTTTTTCGCTACAAAGGGAGAAAGAGTTGATGGACACAGCTTCATACCTGCTGTGGAGAAGCAGGGGGCGGCTGCGGTTGTATGTGAAAAGGAACCGGAGGAAACTACGCTTCCTTACATTTTGGTGGAAGATTCATTTGTGGCGCTAAAAAGCATTGCGGAATTTTACAGACAGAGCCTTGATGTTACCGTGGTGGGAATTACAGGCAGTGTAGGTAAAACAAGTACCAAAGAATTTATTGCAACCGTACTTTCGGAAAAATATAATGTACTAAAAACAGAAGGTAATTTTAATAATGAAGTAGGTCTTCCTCTTACAATCCTTAAAATCCGAGATGAACACGAGGTTGCGGTAATTGAAATGGGAATCAGTGAATTCGGTGAGATGCACCGTCTCAGTAAAGTGGCAAGACCTGACGTATGTGTCATAACCAATATAGGACAATGTCACTTGGAAAATCTGGGAACAAGGGATGGAATATTAAAAGCCAAGTCAGAAATCTTTGATTATATGAATGAATTAGGTTTCATAGTTATTAATGGTGACGATGACAAACTGAACACTGTTGATGAAGTGAACGGAATTGTTCCAATCTGTTACGGGCTGGGAAGTGACAATGATGTGTATGCAGAACAAATTGTAAACAAGGGCTTGTTTGGAAGCGAAGCGCTGATGCATATGGAGGGTAGTGAATATCCCATTAAGGTTACTTTACCCGGTGAGCATATGGTCTATAATGCGCTGGCAGCAGCATGTGTGGGTAGAATTCTTGACATGGATGTTGACATGATACAAAAAGGACTTCAAAAGGTTAAACCTGTTGGAGGCAGAAGTAATATTATCAGAGCTGACAAATATGTCATAATCGATGACTGCTACAATGCAAATCCTGTATCAATGAAAGCCGCAATTGACCTTTTAAACAGTGCCGGGGGCAGAACAGTTGCAATACTGGGAGATATGTTCGAACTTGGTGATAAGGAAAGGGAAATGCATGCAGACGTAGGCGGCTACGCTGCTGATAAAGGCATTGATATAATATGCTGTATCGGCGGATTGTCAAAGGATATGTATGAGTCAGTAAGTAAAAGTATAAGTGGATCAAGCAAGGCATTCTATTTTGAAACCAAGGAGGCACTGATAAATAGTCTTCCGGAAGTATTAAAACAGAATGATACCGTTTTGGTGAAGGCTTCCCATGGTATGCATTTTGAAGAGGTTGTGGAGTGGCTTGAAAAGGCGTAATGTCCGGGGTAGTATTTTTAATACGAAACACCTTTAAACCTTTCGGAAAAAATTAACAGCACATATAAGATAACATTATAAACCGCCAAATTCAAAACTTGCGATTCTTGCTCGAACAGGTTGAATTTGGCGGTAGGTTTGTCTTATATGTGCTTATTATTTTTTTCACGGAAGTTCTTAAGAAGGTGTTTCGCACTAAAATTAATTTCCCGACATTGCGCGTTTTAAATGATTTCAAAAATCCATATGTATGTACTATGAGAAATAAGTCTCTTTATTCTTAAAGTAAGCTTCTTTTATCAGTTCCTGCACATAAGCCCCCACATGTTTACGGTCTTCCTTTGGAAGCTCATTGATGTAAACGGGAGGAAGATATTCTAAGACTACGTGGGTCTTTCTAATCTTTGGAAGGTGGTCTTCATAAATGTCTGCGGAGTTGTTGATTGCCATGGGTATAATGGGACATCCGCTTTTCTCTGCTACCTTAAAGCTGCCCTCGTGGAAAGGAAGAAAGGTGTCATTAACCTTGTTGCGGGTTCCTTCCGGGAATATGCAAATTGAAATTCCTGATTTGACTTTATCAATGGCGGTAAGGATTGTCTTCAAACCTTCTTTTACGTTGTCTCTGTCAAGGAACAGGCAGTGGAGGTTTTTCATCCAGATATTAAGGAGAGGAACCTTGTTCATTTCCTTCTTGGCAACGTAGCCGGTAGGACGGGGTACTCTTGTATAAGTCAGTAAAATATCAAAATAACTTCTATGGTTGCCTACATAAAAAACAGGCACATCTTTGGGAACATTCTCTTCGCCGATAACTGTAAGTTTTACGCCGGTTATTTTAAGACAACAGCGGAATGCCCAGTTTACAATTGCAAGGGAACTTCTGCTTTTGATGTCCATATTGAATTTGCCGATAATCCATTCCACAAGCATAAGGGGTGTGCTTAGTATAAGAAATAGTACCACGAAGCTTGCGAGCACGATAAAACGTATCATAAAGAGTCCTCTTTTCCTGTATTTTAAATCTATTTTATTATAAATGAGCTTTCCTTACAAATCAAGGAATAAGTGTGGGTCATGCTTAATAAACTGAATAATAAAATAAACATGCGGAGTAAGATATGAGAAAAAGAAATTTTATTGCAATAATGTGTATGTTTCTGTTGTGCACGTTTTTAATGACAGGATGTGAAATAACACAGGATAGTGGGATGAAACTCAGGGATTTGGAGTTTACTCTTGTGGGCGAGGAACTGTTGCCGGATGAATTGAAGGGGCTTATAGAGGAAAGAAAAACTGAACCATTTAAGTTTACCTATTCGGATAAAGAAAATCTGTACTTGTGTATAGGATACGGAGAACAAAGCACGGGTGGGTACAGTATTGCGGTTAATGAATTGTATTTAACGGACAATGCTATCTATGTGGATACAAATCTTTTGGGACCGTCGGCAGAAGAAAAGAAGAATCCGGCGCTGTCATATCCCTACATAGTTATTAAGACAGAATTTTTGGATAAAACAGTAGTCTTTGAATAAAAATGTGGAAATGAAAGATGGTTTGGGGTATACTCGAATTGGAGGTATGAGAGTATGCTTTTGTTAAAAAAAGGAATCGTAGTTGATCCGCTTAGCAGGAAAGAAGTGACAGCAGATGTTTTGACGGATGGAAAAAAAATAAGAAAAATAGGTCAGAATCCGGAGGAGGGACTGTCAGAGGCAGAACTTTCGGAGCTTACCGTAATAGATGCAGAAGGAAAATATATATTGCCCGGATTGGTAGATGTGCATGTGCATTTCAGGGACCCGGGCTTTACCTATAAAGAGGATATTATAAGCGGCAGTGAAGCGGCTGCCAGGGGCGGTGTGACAACAGTGGTGCTTATGGCGAATACAAAGCCTGCCGTGGATAATAAAGAGACACTTCAATATATCCTTGAAAAAGGAAAAGAAACAGGAATACATGTTGAGACCTGCACTACAATAACCAAGGGTATGAAGGGGCATGAACTGGTTGATATGGAGGAACTTAAGGCATCAGGTGCCAAAGGTTACACAGATGACGGTGTTCCCATTATGGAGGAAGGTCTTGTGCGTAAAGCCATGGAAATGGCAAAGGCGCTGGATATGCCTTTGAGTTTTCATGAAGAGGACCCGGCATTTATACAGAATAACGGAATTAATGCCGGTAAGGCAGCTGCACATTTCGGAATAGGCGGTTCAAGGCGTGAGGCAGAGATATCTCTGGTGAAAAGAGATTTGGAGATTGCATTGGAAACAGGTGCATGTGTGAATGTTCAACACATAAGCACAAAGGAAGCTGTGGAAGCGGTGCGTCAGGCCAAGAAAAGAGGCGGTGATATTCACGCGGAAGCCACACCGCATCACATTGTACTTAACGAGGAGGCGGCGATTAAATATGGAACCATGGCAAAGATGAATCCGCCCTTGCGCGAAGAAGAAGACAGACAGGAGATTATAAGGGCGCTGCTTGACGGCACCATCGACCTGATTGCCACGGACCATGCGCCCCATAGCGATGAAGAAAAGGCGAAACCCATTACAGAAGCCCCAAGCGGAATTATCGGACTTGAGACAGCGCTTTCATTATGTTTTGGTGAACTGGTTGAGAATAACGGAATGTCAATGTGTACGTTGATGGAGAAGATGGCGCTTAATCCGGCAAGAATGTATAAGCTTGATGCCGGCTATATTGCAGAGGGCGGACCGGCAGACTTGTGCGTATTTAATCCTGAGGCAGATTGGATTCCGGAAGATTTCGTATCACGTTCGAAAAACAGCCCTTTTAAAGGACATACATTAAAGGGTGTTGTAGAATATACAATCTCGGATGGTCAGATTATATACAAAAATAAATAAAGAGAGGACAAAAAATGAGTCAAAAGAAAAAAGTGACGGCAGTAGTTGTGTATCAACAGGAAATAGCTACAGACATTTATGAAATGTGGCTTGAGACAGAGCTTGCAGCGTCGGCAAAGCCGGGACAGTTTATATGTCTTTATACAGCGGATGGAGGTAAGCTTCTTCCCAGACCTATAAGTATCTGTGAAGTGAATGATGAAAAAAATCAGCTCCGCATAGTATACCGCGTATCAGGAGCAGGAACTAAGGAGTTTTCTACCTATAAAAGCGGACAGCAGGTACCCATACTCGGATGCCTTGGCAATGGATTCCCTATAGAAGAAGGAGAGGGCAAAACAGCATTTTTAATAGGCGGCGGAATCGGTGTGCCTCCTATTCTGCAGCTTGCCAAGGAGCGTAACGGAAAGAATATTATTCTTGCCGGCTATCGCAGTAATGAGACCTTTCTTAAAGATGATTTTGAAAAGTACGGTGAACTTCACATTGCAACCGAGGACGGAAGTGTGGGAACATGCGGTAATGTAATGGATGCAATTGAAAAAGAAGGACTTAATGCAGATATCATATATGCCTGCGGTCCCATGCCCATGCTCCGTGCCATTAAGAAGTATGCAGAGGCGAAAGGAATTAAGGCATATATTTCCCTTGAAGAAAGAATGGCATGCGGAGTTGGCGCGTGTCTTGGATGCGTATGTAAGACCACAGGGAAAGACCATCATTCCAACGTGAATAATGCACGTATCTGTACCGATGGTCCCGTATTTGAAGCAGGGGAGGTAGATATCTGATGAATACAAGTGTAAATATAGCAGGAGTATCCTTTAAGAATCCTGTAATGACAGCCTCCGGAACATTCGGCTCCGGTATGGAATACTCAGAATTTGTTGATTTGAATAAATTAGGTGCAGTTGTTACAAAGGGTGTGGCAAACGTGCCCTGGCCCGGTAATCCGACACCCCGTGTAGCAGAGACTCATGGCGGTATGCTCAATGCAATCGGTCTTCAGAATCCCGGTATTGATGTGTTTGTGAATAGGGATATTCCTTTTCTGAAACAGTATGACACACGCATTATTGTAAATGTATGTGGAAAGACCGTTGAGGATTATCTTGATGTTGTGGAGAAACTTTCCGAGCAGCCGGTGGACATGTTGGAGATTAATGTATCCTGCCCTAATGTAAAAGAAGGTGCAATTGCATTCGGTCAAAAGGCAGATGCACTTTATAATATTACAGAGCAGATTAAAAAGAAGGCAAAACAGCCCATTATAATGAAACTTAGTCCAAATGTAACAGACATTACGGAGATGGCGAAAGCTGCAGAGGCAGCAGGTGCCGATGCATTATCCTTAATCAATACGCTTACGGGTATGAAGATTGATATTAACAGACGCACATTTGCCCTTGCCAATAAGACCGGCGGTTTGTCCGGTCCTGCCATTAAACCGGTTGCGGTAAGAATGGTATACCAGACAGCACAGGCGGTTAAGATTCCTATTATCGGAATGGGTGGAATTGCAACGGCAGAGGATGCCATTGAATTTATTCTTGCAGGAGCAACAGGAATTGCAGTGGGGGCTATGAATTTTGTTAATCCTTATGCAACAGAAGAAATAGTTGCCGGCATAGAAGATTACATGAGAAAATACAAAGTGGAAGACATTAAAGAATTGATTGGTGCCGTACACGAATAAATTGAACCTCCCTCGCATACATTACAATAAGTATGTGATGGAGGTTCTTTTTTGTGGAAGTATTGAAAAAAAATATACATATGGACCGGATGAAATTATCGGCCGGAACACAGATTACTCTTGATGATGACCGTAATATTCCGGATTCGAAACCGGATGTCAATACCTTGGTGTTTGAACAGGGAAAAGTAAAAATTGACGAGGTGAAACCCTCTAATGAGCACGTAACGGTAAAGGGCAGGCTGATGTTTAATGTTCTTTATCAGACAGGTGAAGGAGAGGTGGCACTTGCAAGCGTAAGCGGCGAAATACCATTTGAAGAACAGATTATTATGAGTGGAGTAACAAGTGGGGATAATGTTGATGCTGTGGCCATGTTAGAAGACCTTAGTGTTACAATGATTAACTCACGCAAGATTAACGTTCAGGCAGTGGTGGGAATTAATCTTAAAACAGATGAATTATACGAGGAAGAGGCTGCGGTTGATATTTATCAGAGCGAACCTGTGGAGTACCGCAAGCAGCCTATGGAACTGACCCAGCTTGCGATTCATAAAAATGATATTTTCCGTTTGCGTGAAGAGGTTATGCTGCCTGCCAATTATCCCAATATTTTTGATATTATTTACAGCACTGTTACTTTAAATGATGTGGAATTTAAAACAATGGATGAGAAATTTTCGGTTCAGGGAGAAATGCATCTTTTTGTATTGTACGAGGGCGAAGGCGAAGAACAGCCTATCCGCACCTTTGAGAATGTAATTCCTTTTAACGGTGTGCTTGAATGTGCAGGCTGCAGGGAAAGGATGATTCCCGATATTCATTATGAAGTAGGACATCTGGAGCTGGATGCCCGTCCTGACATTGACGGAGAAGAACGTGTAATCGGAATAGATTTGGTTATGGATATTCTGATGAGCCTTTACGAAGAAGAGAATATAGAACTTCTGGCAGATGTGTACGGTGTAACCGGTGAAGTGATGGCAGTGCAAAAGAAAGGTGAGTTCAGACAGCTCTTGGCGAGAACATTAGGAAAATATAAAGTTGCTGAGCATATTAATCTTGATAAGTCCGATGCGAGGGTTCTTCAGATAATTCATTCGGAAGGCAAAGTAGAAATAGACGACAGTCAGATTGTTGAGAATGGTATAAATGTTGCAGGAAGTGTATTGGTTAAGGTGTTATACGTGACGGGGGATGATAATAATCCCTATGGAAGTGTGCGAAGGCAGCTGCCTTTCTCTTTTACATTAGAGGTGCCCGGAATAAAAGAGGGTGACATTTATAATCTTAGTCCTGAACTGGAACAGCTGGCTGTAACCATGCTTGACAGTGAGGAACTTGATGTAAAAGCAGTTGTGGGTATTAAGGCAATTGTGTTCAGAATATTTATGCAGGATATTATTGACCACATAGAAGTAGGCGAAATTGACAGTAATGTATTGGCAAACCTTCCGGGAATTGCAGTGTATGTGGTACAGCCCGGAGACAGCCTGTGGAAAATCGGCAAGAAATATTATGTGTCCGTGGATGCCATTAAGAAAATGAATAATCTCACATCTGATGAAATCAGGCCCGGTGATAAATTATTGATTGTAAAATATCCTAGCGATAGTGTGATGAAATAGCAAAAAAATCAGCACATAAAGAATGTTAATATCAAATCTTTATGTGCTGTTTGAATTTTAATTATTATTTTACAAAAACGTATTAGTCGTTTCCGTTAATTTCGGGAAGTTCAATTCCTGCTTCCTCTGCAAGCTTGTCAAATTTAGAAAGAACAGCCTCGTAGGTTTTCTTACTAATCTCAGGAAGCTCTCCGCCCCACATTTCTTCAGCCTGCTTATATCCTTTAAGGAAAGCATCACGCATCTCCTGGATTTTGTCAGGGTCATTGCCTGTTAATGCGCCTGCGAAGTCAATAATACGGTCGGAGGTCTGCTCAACACCCCAGTATCCGTCTTCTGCAATGTCTGCCTGCGCCTGCGCTTTTGTAGCAGGGTCTACGGTAAAATCACCTTTTGCAAGGAATTTCCAAATATCGTTGGCGTTGCCGTATGTATCAGCCTGCTTGGTCATCATTTTTTCAACCAGGCTGCGAAGCTGTGCAGTACGTGCTTCAGCATCGGCTTTTAATTTTGCTATAAGCTGAGGGTCAGATTTGTAAGTTTTCTTGGTTGAAACTGCTTCGGTTTTCGCTGAAGGCTCATATACAACACCACTTTCATTAGCAGTGGTAGTTTCAGTAACCGCTTCGGTTGTCTTTGTGTTTGTTGTTGCAGAGTATGCACTGTACGCATCTGTGCCAACACTCGTAATTCCATTTACGCTCATATTTTCCTCCTTTTCTGCGCCTGTAAAAGGACGCTGCCATCCGTGGCAAGGTATTAGATAGTTACTCTTATCACTTATATCGGATTGGGGAAGGGAAATGTTTATAGTTTGATGTAAAAAAATTATTTTCTTTTATGAATGTGCTATTATAATAATCATGTTTGTATCCAGTATGGCATGTTGATGTGATTCCCAAAAATGTAAAAGAAATATGGCCGAATGCATATGATTCGCCGGCTATTTCTGACAGAGAAAATCGAGTGGTATATGTTCAAAATGACCATGGTGTTGTAGTAGAAATGTATATGGATAGAGAAAGTTATAAATAAAGAATTTACGGATAAAAAATACTATGAAAATGTTGATTGAGAAAATTAAATATTTGTGAATTTTTCAGTTACGATGTTGACTTTTTTCTTATTATTGGTACATTAAATGTATGAGATTCAAACGATTGGATTTCATATTTTTGAGAGTGTATCCCTAGTAGTAATCCTCCCACCATAAGGGAAGCGATGAGCCTAGGGGTATTTTTTACAAAGGGGGAATTAAAAGACTTTATATTAGACCCGATGCGGTCTCCAATTAAGGATGATTTGTATGAGCATATAGATGGTATACGGACAAAAGCCCCAAAACTATCATTAAAAGAAAAGAATAGATAATGTAAAACAAGTTAACGTACTTCTTATAAAACAAATTTTGTTACGAAAGGAGTGCGTTTTTTCGTGTCGCATATACAATGAGCGCTTAATCTTGACGAACCTCCCCCGATTGTATATAATTAAGTACAATCCTTGTATACAAAATGCATAGTTGATACAAACTACAAACATGGAGTGATTATTATGGATATTGTAAAGAGAAAAGCATATGCCAAGATTAATTTGGGACTGGATGTTTTAAGGAGAAGAGAAGACGGCTATCATGAAGTAAAGATGATTATGCAGAATATCGGAATTCATGATGAATTAACGTTTGAAAAGCAGCCTGAAGGAATTACTTTAAAGATAGATAATGTGGATTTGCCAACAGATGGTAACAATTTGATTTACAAAGCCGCAAAGCTTATTAAAGAAGAATACGGAATCCAAGAGGGTGTCCGTATTAAGCTTAAGAAAAGGATTCCGATTGCGGCAGGGCTTGCGGGCGGAAGTACGGATGCGGCTGCTGTTTTCAGAGGAATGAATGAGTTGTTCGGCCTTGGAATGACTGAGGAAAAGATGTGTGAACTCGGTGTACGAATAGGTGCAGATGTACCTTATTGCATTATGGGTGGAACTGCTATAGCAGAAGGTATAGGTGAAAAACTTACACCTTTGCCTGATGCCCCTTCTGCAGTAGTGCTGATTGCCAAGCCTGATATTAGTGTATCCACCAAGGATGTATATCAGAATCTTAATGTGGCGGAATTAAAGGTGCATCCTGATATTGATGGTATGACCAAAGCGATTATCCGCCATGATTTGGATGGAATTATTGAGCGGATGGATAATGTTCTTGAGAGTGTAACGGTGAGTATGCATCCGGTTATTGAAGAGATTAAGAATTTTATGAAAGAGCATGGTGCCCTCAGAGCCATGATGAGCGGAAGCGGCCCCACAGTATTCGGTATTTTTACGGACCAGACAAAGGCGGGCGATGCATATATTAAACTTAAAAGTACAGGACTTGCCAAGGATGTTTTCGTTACAACTTTTACTTCACAGAATAAGGAGTAAATAAGGAGGATTGGTATGCAGGATAACCTACAGATACACATGGATGAATTCCTACCATTAAGGGATGTGGTATTTAATACATTAAGACAGGCGATTCTTACAGGTGAGTTAAAACCGGGTGAGAGGTTGATGGAGATTCATCTGGCTAATCGTCTGGGGGTTAGCAGAACGCCCATAAGGGAAGCAATAAGAAAGCTGGAGCTTGAGGGACTTGTTATTATGATTCCCAGGCGCGGTGCAGAGGTTGCCCAGATAAGTGAGAAGAGTCTTAAGGATGTGTTGGAGGTGCGCAGGGCTTTGGATGCTTTGTGTGCTGAATTGGCATGTGACAGAATCAGTGAGGAAGAACTGGAGAATCTTAAGGCAGCATGCGTTGATTTTGAGAAAGCTACAGCTACCAGGGATACCAAGGTTATTGCAAAAGCAGACGTGGCACTCCATGATATTATTGTGAAGGCTACCAATAATGAACGTCTTGTGACCCTTGTAAACAATTTGTCAGAGCAGATGTATCGTTACAGGTTTGAATATATCAAGGATGAAACACAGCATAAGCGTCTGGTGGAAGAACACCGCACTATTTACGAAAATATAGTAAATAAGGATAAAGAGGCGGCGCGCAATGCTGCGAGGATACATATCGATAATCAGGAAGCTTCAATTATGAAGCAGATTCATAAAAAAGGTTTTCTTGAATAAAGATTGTTAAAGTGGATATAACTTCTGTATAAAACAGACAGGAGTTATAAAATGAACAATGTATTAATAAATATGAAAAAGCAGACGGCGATTACTCTTATGAGGATGATGTTGGTTTTTCCTGCATTTGTGGCATGGAGCGGATTTATATATCCGGAGATTGTGTTTAATAAAAATGTGGGTGTTGCTTATACGGCGGAGCATGAAGAGAGGGAAGATGTGACCGGAATGGAATTTTACAGGGAACTTTTTGATGCAAAGCCTGAACAGATAAAAATAAAAAGTCGTTTGTTTGAATTGTTAAAGGAACTCATGACCTAATAAATAGAAAGACAGGTTAATGAAATATGAATGATGAAAACATGAAATATGCTCCTATCGGAGTGTTTGATTCAGGGGTGGGCGGTCTTACCGTTGTGCGTGAGATTATGCGTCAGATACCTAATGAACGGATTGTGTATTTTGGTGATACCGCGAGGGTGCCCTACGGTAATAAATCAAAGGATACCATAACCAGATATTCAAGGCAGATTGTGCGTTTTCTCCAATCACATAATATCAAAACAATTGTGGTGGCGTGTAATACTGCCAGTGCGTATGCCTTGGATGAAATTGAAAAAGAGATAGACATTCCCGTAATCGGCGTGGTAAAGCCCGGAGCAAAGACTGCCACAGAGGTTACTAAAAACGGTAAAATCGGTGTGATCGGAACGGCGGCGACTATCGGAAGTCAGTTGTACGGTCAATACATAAAACAGTTAAACAGTGATGCTACTATTTACGGTAAAGCCTGCCCGTTATTCGTTCCTCTTGTGGAGGAGGGCTTGTGGCAGGACCCGGTAACTGACGAAATAGCAGGAAGGTACCTTTCTGAGCTTATTGATATCGGAATAGACACACTGATACTTGGGTGCACCCACTATCCCCTTATCCGTTCCACCATCGGTAAGGTAATGGGAGAAGAGGTTACCCTTGTGAATCCTGCATATGAAACTGCCAGGGAATTAAAAGAAATGCTTGAAGCGAAAGGTCTTTTGAATGATAAAAAGCCTGCATTGGGCGAGAACCAGTATCAGTTCTATGTAAGCGACACAGCGGAGAAATTTAAGAATTTTGCAAATTCCATTATAAAATACGGAATTCTTTCGGCTAAGACAGTTAATATAGAGGAGTATTAAATATGACCAAGGAAGTGCTGGTGGCCATAAAGGGGCTTCAGTTTGACGGTGAAAGCAAGGAAGATTACACTACTATTCTTCCCGCAGAGTATTATATGCGTAACGGCAAGCATTACGTGGTATATGATGAGCTTATGGAGGGTTATTCCCAAAATACCAAGAATATAATCAAGTTTAATGATGATTTTGTCGAGGTTACCAAAAAAGGTGTTGTGAATGTACAGATGCTTTTTGAAAAAGACCGCAAGAATCTTTCCAAATACGGAACACCTTTTGGAGAAATCATGTTAGGGATAAATGCAACCCATATCAGGCTTTTTGAGGCGGAGGATGCAATCCACGTTGATGTTGAGTATGATTTGGAGATGAATTATCAACACCTGGCAGTATGTAAGATAACCATCGACGTACGTCCACAAAGGAGTGGCGAGGAATTATTTGATAAATAAAAAAAGTTCTGTCTGATTGTTAAAAATCGGATAGAACTTTTTGTTTTTTATATACTATATTTACAAGTATAAAACGAATCTTATTTAACAGGTTTAGCGCCGGCTTTTTCCTGAAGCTTTTCAATCCAGGTTTTTTTCTTGGCTGCCTTGGGAGCAGTTTTACCATGTAAACCTTTCACATCGGTAATGTAGATTCCACTGACAACTGCTTTAACTTCCTTTTTGGTGGGAACGTCATTAAAAATCTTCTCATCACATACAAGTGTTAAAATCTGGGGACCCACTTTAGCTTTAACAACAGGAAGCTTGGAATTACGAAGAAGCTTGGGAGTCTGGTCAATTACCATCTGAGGAAGACCGGATTCTTTAATTTTCATACGTTTCTTATCTATTATCAGCATGGAAACGGTCTGCTTTGATGCTTCAATCTGGGATTGCTGTTCATCCTGTTTCTTCTGTGCTTTTTTACCGACAAAGTATAAAACCACCATTGCAATGAGTAATACGACTGCAACTACTATTAATACAATACTGACTGTGCTCACGATATACCTCCGAAAATTTGATAAAATGCGGTATATGTATTATTTAAATAACCAAATGCCGCATAGGATATTGTAACATTGTTTTTGCGAATAAGCAACCCGCAATCGTTGAATTGATGCTAAGAATGATTAATACTGAAAATGTGCAAAAAAGGGAGGTCTGATATGGGACTGATATTTGAAGTTGTTTCAAATATATGGGATTTTCTGATGCAGTATTTAGTGTATCTAAATATACTGTTTGCGGTTGTTATTGTCTTTTTTCAGAGAAGAGATCCCAAAACGGTGTGGACCTGGCTTTTGCTTTTGTATTTTATCCCCATTCTGGGCTTTGTGTTTTATCTGTTAATCGGAACTGACATGCGTAAGCGTAAAATGTTTAAGATAAAAGGTATTGAAGACCGTCTTAATGAGGCTATACGTCGCCAGGAATGCGAGATTAAAAATAAGGAACTTGAAAAGAAAATTCCTGAAATAACAGGATATTCCGATTTAGTTATGTACAATTTGGAAACCATGGGTGCAGTGCTTTCCGATGATAATGACCTGACAATTTTTACTGATGGTAATGAGAAATTTGAAGCGTTGCTTGATGACATCAGGAATGCTAAGAAATTTATCCATATTCAGTATTACATTATAAAAAATGATGTGGTATTTTCACGTATAAGAGAAGAGTTGGAGAAAAAAGTAAAAGAAGGCGTGGAGGTACGTATTCTGTTTGATGCAATGGGATGCCGTTTTGTGTCGGGCAGGTTATGGAAGGATTTGGAGAAAGCAGGAATAAGGACTGCCGAATTCTTTTCAGCTTTTCTTCGGAAACTACATCTTCGCATGAATTACCGAAACCACAGGAAAATCGTGGTAATAGATAATGAGATTGGTTATGTGGGCGGTTTTAATGTGGCAAAGGAGTATGTGGGGCTGGATGAGAAGTTCGGAAACTGGCGGGATACTCATTTGAGAATTCAGGGAACGGCTGTTATGGGGCTTGCAATACGCTTCCTTCTGGACTGGAATTATGCTGCCAAAGAAAATCTTTTTGCGGATTCCCGGTATTTAGGTGGATATAAGGAAGGATGTAATGACAGGTGTGAGATTCAGATTATAAGCAGCGGTCCCGATTCTGTAGAACAGACTATACGTGATAATTATGTGCGCCTTATACACAAGGCAACAAAAAGTATATATATTCAGAGTCCTTATTTTATTCCCGATGAAGCTATGATGTCGGCGCTTTATGTGGCAGTTAATTCGGGAGTTGAGGTTAATATAATGATTCCCTGCAAGCCGGATCATCCCTTTGTTTATTGGGCAACCTATTCCTACATCGGTGACTTGGTTATGGCAGGTGCGAATTGCTATGTATATGGTAATGGTTTTTTGCATGCAAAAGGGATTATTGTTGATGGGAAGGTGTTCTGTTATGGTACGGCAAATATGGACATCAGAAGCTTCGCATTAAACTTTGAGGTTAACGCGGTGGTGTATGATGAAGCGAAATCACGGGAGATGACAGCGCTTTTTAAAAAGGATTTAAAATTTTGTCAAAAAATAACAAAGGATTCATACGCAGAGAGGAAACTTGGTGTTAGAATAAAGGAGCAGATAAGCAGACTTTTGTCGCCGCTTTTGTAAAAACAGCCCCCCCTATAATAAAAAAATATGAAAAAATTATGAAAAATGAGCATTTTTCTTCACAGAAACACAGTTTTGTGGTATAAAAGAAGTGTTGTCTTTTAGTAAAAGATGAAGGAGCTGCAATAAGCAGTCTCAATAATAAAGATAATTGGCTGAACAATCGGCCCCAGAGAGGAAAAGGTGTTTTTATGAAAAGAAGATTTGCAATTTTGTTAACTATGTGTATGTCGCTTGCATTATTTGCAGGCTGTGGCAAAGATGATAATAGTAGTAGTAATGAAGAGAATACAGATGAGCCTGTACAGACAGAGAATGTTCATTTGAAAGATTATGTGGTTGAAGATATTGTAACATTAGGAGAATACACAGGTTTTGAGATAACTGTGGCTGCGCCTTCTGTTAATGAAGCTACTCAGGAGATGTATGTTAATAATATTTTCAGCAGTTATCTTACTGAAGAAATGGGTATCAAAGACCGTGCGGTAGCAGAGGGAGATAACACTTATATTTCATATGTAGGTAAACTTGATGGAGTTGAATTTGACGGCGGTACATCCGAAGGAACATTTCTTGAAATTGGTTCGGGTCAGTACATTGAAGGATTTGAAGAAGGTCTGGTAGGAGTTATGCCCGGTGAAACCGTAGATTTGAATCTTACTTTCCCTGAGAATTATACTAATACCGAATTGGCAGGAAAGGCAGTTGTATTTACCGTTACAGTTCACTATATTGAGCCTGAGATATCCGACGTGGCAGTTGCAGCCATGAATAATTCTGAATTTTCTAATGTGGAAGAATTATATGAGTATGTTTATAATTATTTATTAGCGCAGGCTGAATATAATTATGACCTTGAGATTGAGAATACAATTATTGAAAATGTACTTGGTAATTGTATATTTGGTGACCTTCCTACAGGATTGGTTAATAAATATACCGTTAATGCAGAGCAGAATCTTACCAATTCAGCAGAGCAGTATGGTTATGATCTTGAGACATATGCATTGATGTATTATGGTTCTGATGCGGCAACACTTACTACACAATTTGGTACGGAATCTGCAAAGCAGATCATAGCATTACAGGCAATTGCCAATAAAGAGGGTATTGACATTGATGATGAGGAATTAGATAAGAGATTAGAGGAACAGATGGAAGTATATGGTATTGAAACATTGGAAGAATTCCTCGGTCAGACTGATAAAGAAGACTGGCGTGATTATTTTATGGCAACCGATGTTATTAATTTCATAACAGAGAATTCTACTGTAATTACAGAATAATAGAGGCAGGGAGATTTTGAACATGAACTTGACAGATATCAGAGATTTATACCGTGATAAGGACAGTTATATAGGTAAGAAAGTAACTGTAGGCGGATGGGTTAGAAGTATACGCGATTCCAAAACGTTTGGCTTTATAGTAATCAATGATGGTACGTTTTTTGAACCGTTACAGATTGTATACGGAGATAAATTAGATAATTTTGAAACTATAAGTAAATTAAACGTAGGTGCGGCAATTGTTGTTACAGGTACATTGGTGGCAACTCCTGAGGCAAAGCAGCCATTTGAGATTCAGGCAGATGAGGTTATGGTAGAAGGACCTTCTACTCCTGATTATCCTCTTCAGAAAAAGAGACACAGTTTCGAGTATCTTAGAACAATTTCACACCTTCGTCCCAGAACAAACACTTTCCAGGCGGTGTTCCGTGTACGTTCTCTAATTGCTTATGCAATTCATACTTTCTTTATGGAGAGAGGCTTTGTATATGTACACACTCCAATTATCACTGGAAGTGACTGTGAGGGTGCAGGAGAGATGTTCCAGGTAACTACCATGGACCTTAACAATATGCCCAAGAATGAAGACGGCACTATTGATTACAGTCAGGATTTCTTCGGTAAACCAACCAACCTTACCGTAAGCGGTCAGCTTAACGTTGAGACTTATGCGTTTGCATTCAAGAATGTATATACTTTTGGTCCTACATTCCGTGCAGAGAATTCCAATACTACCCGCCATGCGGCTGAGTTCTGGATGATAGAGCCTGAAATGGCATTTGCAGACTTAAAGGATGATATGATTCTTGCAGAGGCTATGCTTAAACATGTAATCCGTTACGTGCTGGATAATGCAAAAGAAGAAATGGCATTCTTTAACCAGTTTGTGGATAAGGGCCTGATTGAAAGGCTTGAGCACGTGCTTAATTCTGATTTCGGTCATGTAACTTATACTGATGCTA
>CAZGSF010000024.1:0-23233 GCA_964528145.1 uncultured Lachnospiraceae bacterium
AAAAGAAAGTAGACAAGAAGTGAAAAATTTAGTAAAATTGTATAGAAAGGAAATTCTTGCAATTTAGTGCAGAATGTCAGGTAGGGTTTTGTGGATATAGCATCAATTTTGGGATTAGTTTTATGTTTTGCAATGTGCCTTATTGGAATTATTACCAGTGGTGGTATTTCTACCATTGGCAATTTCTGGGACCTTCCATCGGTTGCTATTACATTCGGTGGTGCTTTTGCATGTGTTCTTGCAACTTACACAGTGGAAGAATTTATTGCAGGACTTAAAAGCTTTGCCCTGATTTTTAAGAAACCTCGGATTAACACTTCAGAGATGATTAGAAAGATTATAGATTTGTCCAATGTTGCCAGAAAAGAGGGTCTTCTTTCACTTGAGGAAGCTACTGCTGAGATGGAGGATGAATTTCTTAAAAAAGGAATTCTTCTTATCGTAGACGGTACAGACCCGGAACTTGTTCGAGCTATAATGGAGACGGAACTTGTTAATATCGACAGTCGTCATAAATCAAAGATTAGTTTCTGGGATAATGTAGCCAGCATGGGACCTGCGTGGGGTATGATTGGTACCCTTATTGGTTTGGTTAACATGTTGAATGATATGAGCGATCCTGCGTCAATCGGACCTTCCATGGCGGTTGCACTTATTACAACTTTGTACGGTTCCCTTCTTGCTAACTGGATATGTGCTCCGGTTTCAGGTAAGCTTAAGAATAATAATGATTTGGAAATGATGGAAAAGGAGATTATGATTGAAGGTCTTCTATCCATTCAGGCAGGTGAGAACCCACGAGTTATTGAAGAAAAACTTAAATCCTTCTTAGCTCCGGCTGACAGAATGACGGAGAGTGATGGAGGTGAGTCGGATGGCTAAACGTAAAGAAGATCCACCACCGGCCGGGGCGCCGGCGTGGATGGCGACCTTTGGAGATTTGATGAATCTTTTGTTGTGCTTCTTTGTATTACTGTTTTCCATGTCCACTATTGATGCTCAGGAATTTGCTAAAATAGCGGCTTCATTTAATAATGAGTTCAGTGTATTTGACGGAGGAGCAACTGCAATAGGAGAAGGAATTCTTATAAGTGCCGGTGTAAGCCAGTTGAATGAATTGGATGAATATATAAACAGTACGGGGCGTACTGCTGAAGACTTTACAGAGTCGGAAGAATTTGAAACTGAACATACCGATGGTGAGGCTAGCCTTGAAGAACAAATGGCTCAGATGGAACAGGCTCAGATAGAGGTTTCAGAGCAGCTTGCTGAAAATGTACAGGAAATTGTGAATGAGAAAAACATGTCAGGGGACATAGATATTAACTTCACATCACAGTATGTGCAATTAACGTTAAAAGGAGCGATTTTGTTCGAGTCAGGAAAGGCTGAACTGAAATCAGAAGTAAAACATATCCTTGACAATGTTGGTGTGATTCTTGAAAAATATGCAAATCATACAATAGAGGTTGAAGGGCATACGGATAACATTCCCATGAAGAGTGCCAAATATGCCAATAACAATGAATTAAGCAGTGCAAGGGCATTGGCAGTGTTTGACTATTTTGTTGAGAATACCAATCTGAATCCGGCACAGATTAAAACATCGGGACGTGGGGAGTATGTTCCGGTAGCAGATAATTCAACGCCGGAGGGCAGAGCAGCCAATCGAAGGGTTGAGATTAGAATATATCATGAATTGAGTTATTATTAAGGGGTAGAACAGATGAAGAAGAATCTTTTATCAGTAATCATACTTGCACTTTTGGTGGTGAATATTGTGCTGACATCCATAATGATGTTCAGCGTGGTAGGTGTCAGCCAGAAGACCTCACGTCTTGTTGGTGACATAGCTGCAGCACTGGCGTTGGATTTTTCCGACCCGACCCAGGATTCAAGCCAGGTGAATGTTGCGGTTGCTGATATTAGCACATATAAATTTGATGAACAACTTACTATAACCCTGAAAGACAGTGGTGATGGTAAAGACCATTATTTTATAACAAGCGTTTCATTCTCAATGAATACGAAGGATCCGGGGTATAAAGACTATGGCGAAACCGTAGGCAATCAGGCAGATTTACTTAAATCCAGTGTATATAGTGTGGTAAGTGATTATACCTTGGATGATTTGAGAGCCGATAATAATGCAGCGGCTGAAAAAGAAATACTTGAAAAAATTCAGGACATGTATGATTCGGAATTTATCTTTAAGGTAAACTTTATCGATTTCTTATATCAGTAACCTCTTGATATGATAATATATAAGGGAGGTGAACGATGTGGGCGAGGTTCTGTCGCAAAACGAAATAGACAATCTGCTTGCTGCTTTAAGTACCGGCGAGCTGGATATGGATACAATCAAGGAACAGGATGAAAAGCAGGTTAAGAACTACGATTTCGAAAGGCCTGCAAAGTTTTCCAAAGAGCACCTGCGTACCCTTGAGATTATATTTGAACATTATGGGCGTTTGTTATCAACCAACTTACCTATTTACCTTCGTAAGAATGTATCAGTGAATGTTGCAAGTTCTGAAACGGTGACGTTTTCTGAATTTACGAACGCGTTAGGTACGCCCAGTATTTTAGGAATTGCAAATTTCAGTCCTTTGACAGGAAGTGTAATATTAGAGTTATCTACCAACATCGGATATGCCATGATTGACCGAATGCTTGGTGGAATAGGGAATCCCCTTGATAAGACCAGAGAGTTTTCGGAGATAGAGTTAAGCATAATAGAGAAAATGCTTGTAGTAAGCTTTCAATTAATGCGTGACCCATGGAAAAACGTAGTGGATATAATTCCATATCTGGACAGATTAGAAACAAACCCACAGTTTGCGCAGGTAATTGCACCTAATGATATGGTGGCACTTGTTACCTTGAACCTTAAAATCGGAGATGTTGAAGGTCTTATGAATGTTTGTCTTCCGTTCTTTACTTTGGAAGACATTATGGATCGTTTGAATACCAAGTATTGGTTTTCAAATATGCAAAAGAGTGATGACGAAGAATATGATGAATATATAGAAGCACTTGTGCGTAGGGTAGATGTTCCTGTAAAAGCTATTCTTGGAAGAGCATCTGTCAGTGTGAATGAGGTGTTGGGATTGCAGCTTGGCGATGTTATCAGACTTGACTCAAGGGTTGATTCGGAGTTGAATGTCTATGTAGGTAACATAAGGAAATTTACTGCGATGCCTGGTGCCAATGATGAGCATTACGCGGTTCAGGTTACTTCGGTCATCAGAGAGGAGGAGTAGAGCATGGATGGAATGTTATCCCAGGACGAGATAAATGCCCTGCTTAGCGGCATGGACATAGGCGGAGGCTCGGATAACAATGATACCCAGGAAATATCAGATTCGGCTTTTGAAATGTCGGAAGAATTAACAGATGTGGAAAAAGATGCGATCGGTGAAGTGGCTAATATCAGTATGGGTTCATCTGCTACTACACTGTATTCCTTGGTTAACAGGAAAGTAAATATTACAACTCCGGCCGTTGAGTTGGCACGTTGGGAAGATGTGGCATCTAATTACGAAAGGCCCTGTGTATTTATTTCAATCAAATATACAGCCGGCTTGGACGGAAGTAATATTCTTGTATTAAAAGAACATGATGTAAAAGTAATCACCGATTTGATGATGGGTGGGGACGGAACTAATACAGATGGAGAATTGGGGGAATTGCATTTAAGTGCGATTTCGGAAGCTATGAACCAGATGATGGGTTCAGCAGCAACATCTCTTTCAACCATGTTAGGTATGGTTATTGATATCAGTCCCCCGGATTCAACGCTTAAAGATTTGAATATCGTAGGCGGTGGTGATGAAATTGCAGATTTCTTGGGTGGGACATTTGTTAAAATCTCATTTAGGATGCAAATAGATGATTTGGTCGACAGTGTATTGATGCAGTTGTATCCAATCGATTTTGCAAGGAAACTGGTAGAAACCTTTATGGAAACGCAAATGCCACAGGAAGAACCGGAACCTGAAGCGGAACCTGAACCGATGCCGGATATGATGGCGGCACAACCCATGGCAGAGATGCCTCAAATGAATCCTCAGATGGGAATGCCTCAAATGGGAATGCCTCAGATGGGAATGCCTCAGATGGGAATGCCTCAGATGCAAATGATGCCTCAGATGGGAATGCCCCAGATGGGAATGCCGCAGATGCAGATGATGCCTCAAATGGGAATGCCTCAGATGGATCCCCAAATGCAGAATGTGAATATTCAGCCTGCACAATTCCAGAATTTTGCAGGAGGTTACAGTAATATTCCCGGTCAGGAGAATATCGGTTTAATCAGCGATGTTCCGTTAGAGGTAACAGTTGAACTTGGAAGAACCTCCAAAGTAATATCGGAAATATTGGATTTCGCACCTGGTACGATTATAGAGCTTGATAAAATCGCAGGTGAGCCGGTAGATGTATTGGTAAACGGTAAGTTCGTAGCCAGAGGCGAAGTAGTAGTAATTGAAGAAAGCTTCGGTGTAAGAGTAACAGAGATAATCAAATAGAAAACAAACAGGAGTGAACACTATGGCAAAAAACATTTTAATTTGTGACGACGCAGCATTTATGAGAATGATGATTAAGGATATCCTTACAAAGAACGGATACAATGTTGCAGGAGAAGCAGAGAATGGTGCAAAGGCGGTTGAAAAATATAATGAGTTAAAACCGGACCTTGTATTAATGGATATTACCATGCCGGAGATGGATGGAATTCAGGCGTTAAAGAATATTAAAGCGGCTGATTCAAATGCAATGGTAATTATGTGTTCTGCTATGGGACAGCAGGCAATGGTTATCGAGTCCATTCAGGCAGGTGCTAAGGACTTTATTGTTAAACCTTTCCAGGCAGACAGAGTATTAGAAGCTGTTAAGAAAGTTGTTGGTTAATCTATGCTTCTTACAGGATATGTAGATTCAGCCGCACAGTTTATAACAGTATTTATTCTGTTTATAATTGTTTTGATAATTACTGCTGTTACCACAAGGTGGATTGCAGGTTATCAAAAGAAACAGAATATGTGTGGAAATATAGAGGTTATAGATACACATAGAATCAGTAATGCAAAGTATCTTCAGATTATTAGAATCGGAGAAAAATACATAGCTGTAGCTGTGTGCAAAGACACTGTTACCATGCTTACCGAAGTGCCAAAGGAACAGATTGTTTTAAAAGAAACTGGAAGCGACACAGCGGCCGGTTTCAGTGAATTGTTTGAAAAAGTAAAAAAAATAAATTCCGGGAAAAACCAGGAACCGAAAGAAAAGTAGGCGTTTATATTGAACGAAAATACAAAGAGGAGTCGTTTTTCTGGAATTCAGATTGTGAAGTTGATATGCCTGCTGGTTACGGTAGGCATATTGTGTATCAGTCAAAAACTGGAAGCTTCTGCCAGTACTCTTGGAGAACTGGGACTGGGTTCGGAAACGGGACTTACTACAGACACAGGAAGTTCCACTAACACGGAAAGCAGTACTTCCGATGTTGAGAGTGAATTAAACGATGGAACTGATTTCAGCATTACCGTAGAAAACGGGAATGGCAGTCTTAATGGGGCGTTAAGCATTTTGATTACGTTGACGTTAATCTCTCTTGCACCAACCCTGTTAATTATGCTGACCGCATTTACGCGGATTATTATTGTTTTACATTTTACCAGAGCAGCGCTCAATACACAGACGGCACCGCCGAATCAGGTATTGATAGGGTTGGCTCTGTTTTTGACGTTGTTTATTATGAGTCCTACAATCACTACTATACGTGAGGAAGCAATTGTTCCTTTTGAAGCAGGAGAAATATCTCAGGAAGAGGCTATAGAGAATGCAATTGTTCCAATACGTGAGTTTATGTATACCCAGACGCAGGCAACCGACGTGAAAATGTTTATGGATATTTCAGGTTCGGAATGGGACGGAAGCCTTGACGGAATTCCTTTATCGGTTCTGATCCCGAGTTTTATTGTGGGTGAACTTAGAATAGCTTTCCAAATAGGATTTTTAATATATATTCCTTTTATTGTAATTGATATGGTAATTGCATCTACATTGATGAGCATGGGTATGATGATGTTACCACCCACTACCATTTCCATGCCGTTTAAAATTTTATTATTTATTCTTGCGGACGGTTGGAATCTTATAATAGGTAATTTGGTTAAGACATTTTATTAGCAGTTTAAACGGGAATCGTAGATTTGGGGAAGTGTTGATATGACAGTAGATCAAGTTGTGGCAATTGCCAATGAAGCATTATATTTGATAATTATAACATCAGCGCCGGTTTTGCTTGTGTCCCTTGTTATAGGTCTGATTATTAGTATCTTTCAAACTGTAACATCCATTCAGGAGCAGACATTAACCTTTGTACCTAAAATTATAGGTGTGTTTGTTGCACTTATGATTGTAGGACAGTGGATGTTGACTAAAATGACCGATTTTATGACTAATTTATGGTCTAATTTCAGTGTTTATATAAAGTAGGCGGTAAATATGGTTGAATTGTCTTTTTCAATGTATGATCTGGAATATTTTCTTCTTATACTTGTAAGAGTTGTGGGGTTTATTGCAGTAGCCCCATTTTATGGCATGACTAATTCACCGGCCAGAGTAAAGGTCGGATTAAGTGTGTTTGTGTCTATAATATTATACTATACTCTTACACCTTCCCAGGCAATGGAATATGATACTGTGTTGGGATATTCCATGATTGTGCTGAAAGAAGCGGTTACCGGATTATTGCTTGGATTTGTAGTTAACATCTGTACAAGTATAGTGAATTTCGCAGGCTCGATAATAGACATGGAAGTAGGTTTTTCCATGGTGACATTAATGGACCCTGCTACCAGGGAATTTAGCAGTGTTTCAGGTATCTTTTATCAGTACATGGTAATGCTTTTGCTTGTTGCAACAGGAATGTACCAATACATTTTAAAAGCATTTGTGGAATCCTATACTTTGATTCCGGTAAATGGTGCTGTTTTGAAAACAGAAGCATTACTAACAACCATGATTAAATTTATGGGTGACAGTATTATAATAGGCTTTAGAATATGCCTGCCGGTATTTTCTGTGATGCTGATGCTTAATGCAGTGTTAGGTGTGTTGGCAAAGGTTTCACCACAGCTTAATATGTTTGCCGTAGGTTTGCAGTTGAAGGTGCTTGTGGGACTGTCAATTATGTTTTTTACGGCAAGTATGTTACCGGGAGCTGCTGATTTTATATTTACGGAAATGAAGACAATGATGGTATCTGCAGTGGAGGGAATGATGTGATACTTGAGTTAGATCTACAGTTTTTTGCAAAAGAAGGTCCCGGTGGAGAGAAAACCGAGGAACCTACTTCGAAAAAACTGACCGATGCCCGTAAGGAAGGTCAGGTTGCCAAGAGTAAAGAGATTGCCAATTGTCTGGGACTTTTATCTTTTTTTCTGGTGTTAAAGATATTAATGGGTTATATAGGAAATTCTTTTCTGGCAGTTTTTTCGGAAATATATAATAAAATACCGGAAGCGGTTACCATGTACCAGGGGAATATTCCACAGTATGATTTTATTCAGATAATAAAATATGCTATGTTGCGCCTTATTACAATAGTGGGACCTATTTTGGGAATTGGATTTATTGTTGCTTTTTTAAGTGATTTGATACAGGTGAAATGGCAGGTTACGACAAAGCCTTTAATGCCAAAACTTAGTAAACTTAATCCTGTGAATGGTTTCAAGAAAATATTTTCCGTTAATTCATTGATTGAATTATTAAAGTCAATATTAAAGATAGGATTAATCGGAATTATTATATATAACTATATAAACGACAAAAAGGAATACATATTTATTTTGTATGATTTGCCGCTCCTTCAGGCGTTAAACCTGGTGGGAGAGACGGTAATAGATTTGGGAATACGTATATCAATTATTTATATGGTAATTGCTGCTGCGGACTTCATATATCAGAAGGTTAAATTTAAGAAAGATATGATGATGACCAAGCAGGAAGTAAAAGATGAATATAAGCAGCAGGAAGGAAATCCTGAAATTAAAGGTAAAATCAGGGCAAAGATGCGAGAGGTATCCCAACGCCGTATGATGCAGTCTCTTCCCCAGGCGGATGTAGTTATTACTAACCCTACCCATTATGCTGTGGCTATTAAATACGATCCTGAACAATATGATGCGCCTATAGTTTTAGCGAAGGGTGAAGACTATCTGGCACAGAAAATTAAGGAAATTGCAAAAGAACATAACGTGGAAATAGTTGAAAACAAACCTTTGGCACGAATGTTATATGCCAATGTTGATGTAGGAGAACTTGTTCCGCCTGAATTATATCAGGCAGTGGCAGAGGTTCTGGCATTTGTATACCAGTTAAAGGGTAAGATTTAGTAAAAATACAAGGAGAGGAGTGAGGAACGATGAAAATACAAAGAGCCGATTTAGGTATTGCATTATATGTGTTGGCAGCTTTTGTTATGTTTATCGTACCCATGCCTTCAATTCTTCTTGATGTATTACTTGCTTTTAATATAGGTGTGGCTTTTACTATTATGTTTACCTGTATGTTTGCAAAAGAAGTATTGGATATGTCATATTATCCTACTATACTTTTGTTCACAACCATTTTCAGAATCGGTCTTAATGTTTCTTCCACAAAGCTGATTCTGCAGGAAGGTTATGCAGGTAACGTTGTACAAACCTTTGGTGAATTCGTTGGTGGCGGTGATTTGATTATCGGTACCATCGTTTTCATAATATTGATACTTATACAGTTCATGGTAATAAACAAGGGTTCCGAGCGTGTTGCTGAAGTAACGGCACGTTTTACCCTGGATGCTATGCCCGGTAAGCAGATGGCAATTGACGCAGACCTTAATACAGGTGCGATTACCGATGCCCAGGCAAAAGAAAGACGAGATAAAATCCAGCAGGAAGCAAGTTTCTTTGGTTCTATGGATGGTGCGGTTAAGTATGTAAAGGGAGATGCTACAGCCGGTCTTTTGATTACTACCGTTAATATTGTGGGCGGTGTCCTGATGGGCGTGACAAGAGGCGGATTGGAAATAACCGCTGCTTTAAGCAAATATGCCATCCTTACCATCGGTGATGGTCTGGTAAGCCAGATTCCTTCATTACTTATATCGCTTTCTACCGGTATTCTTGTTACTAAAGGCAGCAAAGAGGCGGATTTCGGTTCTACGCTTATCAAACAGCTTTTCGGACTTCCGAAAGTATTATATATGGTTGGTGCCGCACTTTGTGTATTGGGACTGGTAACTCCTCTTAATACAATTTTGTTTTTGGGACTGGGACTGGCGTTTATTGTATGCGGAAGAACAATGGCAGGAACTATAGAAACTGCCAATATAGAAGCTGAAGTGGACAGCGATGAAGTTGCGGCGGATGAAATCAGGCAGCCGGAAAATGTTACAAGCCTTTTACAGGTGGATCCTATCGAATTGGAATTCGGCTATGGTATTATCCCCCTTGCAGATGTTAATCAGGGTGGAGACTTACTTGACCGTGTTGTAATGATTCGTAGGCAGATTGCGCTTGAACTGGGTACTGTTGTTCCGATTATACGTTTGAGGGATAATATCCAGCTTAATCCTAATCAATATATTATTAAAATCAAAGGAATACAGGTCAGTGAAGGAGAAATTCTCTTTGATCACTACATGGCGATGAATCCTGGATTTGCCATTGAAGAAATCACCGGTATTCCGACTTTTGAACCTTCTTTCCATCTTCCTGCAATCTGGATTACGGAAGGACAGCGTGAAAGAGCGGAAAGCCTCGGATATACAGTTGTTGACCCGCCTTCCATTATTGCAACCCATTTGACAGAAATTATACGTCAATATATTGCAGAACTGCTTACCAGACAGGATGTACAGAATCTTGTTAATAATCTTAAAGAAAGCAATCCTTCACTTGTGGATGAGCTTGTGCCTAAGCTTCTTGGTATCGGTGAGGTTCAAAAGGTATTGCAGAATCTGTTAAAAGAAGGCATTTCAATCAGAGACTTGCTTACAATCTTTGAAACCCTGGCAGATTATGCACCGACAACAAGGGACAGCGACATATTGACGGAGTATGTACGTCAGAGTCTTAAACGTGCAATATCAAACCGTTTCTTCCCTGCAAACGAGACTACGAGTGTTGTTACACTTGACCCTAAGGTTGAACAGGAAATCATGGGTAGCGTTAAGCAGACGGAACAGGGAGCTTATTTGAATCTTGATCCGGACAAAACAAAAGCTATTATGGCTTCTGTTGGAAGTGAAATACAAAAATTGGAAAATATGGGCAAAAACCCTATTGTGATTACATCTCCTATTGTAAGAATTTATTTTAAACGACTTACAGAGGATTACTATAAAGATTTAATTGTTGTTTCTTATAATGAAATTGAATCAAATGTTGAATTACAATCTGTTGGGATGGTGACTGCATAATGATAATTAAAAAATTTCAGGCGAAAACAGAATCAGATGCAATTGCGCTTGCTAAGAAAGAACTTGGCGACGGAATTGTTATTATGAATGTCCGCAAATTAAAGAAAAAAGGCATTTTTGCAATATTTAAGCCTCAGATGACAGAAATTACTGTGGCACTTGAGGAAGAGCAGGAAAGATATGGTGCTGTGCGCAAAAATTCCACACCGATAATAAAAACTCCGGAACCAAAGCCTGAGGCCCAGGCAGAGGATAATAAGATCAAAACAGAGGCTATAGAGGAAAAACTGGAAAGTCTTCAGAATTTACTGGTTCAGCAAATTAAAAAGACTGAGCCTTCCGAAGATGAAAATGCAGAAAAAGCACAGGAAGAGTCTGTCAAAGCAGAACAGGAAGAGAATAAGCCCACGGAAATGGATAAATTTATCCGCCTGTTATATAAAACTATGATAGAAAATGAAGTGGACGAAAAATATGCTAATCTGATTCTGGAGGAAGTGGAGAAGTTAAATAAACCCAATATGCCTTTTGATTATGTATTGGCAGGGGTTTATCAGAAAATGATACTTAAATTCGGCCAGGCAGAAGAAATATCGCCTGCAAAAAAAGGTGCAAGAGTTGTGGTGTTTTTGGGACCTACCGGTGTAGGAAAAACTACTACAATAGCAAAACTGGCATCTTTGTTTACTTTGGAAAAGAAGAAAAAAGTAGCGCTTTTAACTGCCGATACATATCGTATTGCGGCGGCAGAGCAACTGCGTACATATGCCAATATTTTAAAGGTTCCTTTCCGTATTATTTATACAGAGGAGGAATTACAGACTGCGATTACGGATTTTGCTGATTATGATTATGTTTTTGTTGATACGGCAGGCCACAGTCATCAGAATCAGGAACAGAAGAGAAATGTGGGCGGAATTATAGAGGTAATAGAGAAATTGGCTGAGAAGGAAATTTTTCTGGTGTTAAGCGCAACCACAAAGTATCGCGATTTGATAGATATTGCGGAAGTATATAAAGAAATTAGTGACTACAAGCTTATTTTTACAAAGTTAGATGAAACAAGTGCACATGGTAATCTGTTAAATATAAGGCTTCACACGAGGTCACCTCTGGCGTATGTAACCTATGGACAGAATGTGCCGGATGATATTGAGGTGTTTAATCCTCAGAAAACGGTAAAAAGGTTACTGGGCGGTAAGAAGAATATTTAAAAAATTGAATTTTAAATTCGAGGAAAAGAAAATTTATGGATCAGGCAGAACAATTACGGAACATAATAAAGGCAAATAATCTGCAGCAGTCAAGACCTTTGGCACGTATTATTACCGTAACCAGCGGAAAAGGCGGTGTAGGTAAATCAAATACAGCAATAAATCTTGCTATATGGTTTCGGCGGATGGGCAAAAGAGTAATTATCCTGGATGCGGATTTCGGACTTGCCAATATAGAAGTTATGTTTGGTGCGGTGCCCAAATATAATTTGTTTGATTTGATATATCAGGGAAAAAGTATACAGGAGATTATCACATGGGGGCCTATGGAGGTGGGCTTCATATCAGGTGGTTCGGGAATAGCCGGAATGGCTAATCTAAGCCGTGAATATCTTAATTACATTGTGCAGAATCTTGCACAGCTTGATAATATAGCGGATGTTATAATAGTTGATACCGGCGCAGGTATTTCTGACGCAGTATTGGAATTTCTTGTTGCGAGCGGAGAGATATTGCTGGTTACAACACCGGAGCCGACTTCGATTACGGATTCCTATTCATTGTTAAAGGCGTTAAACAGGCATCCCAGATTTTCACCGGAAATGTCACAGGTTAAGATGATTGCCAACAGAGTGGAAAGAGAAGGGGATGGAAAAGCACTGTACGATAAGTTAAATACAGTTGTATCCAGATACCTGAAATTGCCTTTAAGTTACCTGGGAGAAATTCCCCAGGATGTTAAACTTTCCCGTGCAGTGATGCAGCAGGCACCTGTTTCAATAAAGGAGCCGGAGGCAAAATCAAGTCAGGCATTTGAAAAGCTGGCCAAAACTTTAATGAATATTGAAACAGACAGTAATGTTAAAAAGCGGGGAATGGCAGCATTCTTTTCGCATATAGTTACAAGACACTTTTAATGAAGGAGACGTGGAATTTAAATGTTGACCAGATTATTAAGTCCCGGAGACAAAATAGATATCCGGGGAGTAGAGCGTCTTCGGGGGGATGGACCGGAAGATAATAAGAAAATATATTACAGCCAGGTGCATGATATATTATCGTCTGACAGGATGGAAATAGTAATGCCTACGGAGCAGACCAAATTGGTATTGCTGCCTGTGGATGGTGTATATGATTTGGTGATTTATACCCAGGGGATCATATATCAGTGTTTTGCAAGAATAGTGGACAGATATAAAAGTAACAACATGTATCTTCTTGCAGTTGAACTGACAAGTAATATAAGAAAGTATCAGCGAAGAGAATTTTATCGGTTCAGTTGCGCGTTGGAAATGTCAGTACGACTGCTGGATGAAGATGAAACAAATTCTGTTGAGCAGAACGAAAAAACGGAGTTAAAAAGAGAACTTCCTGCAGGAAAGGCAGTTATAGTAGATATCAGCGGAGGCGGGTTGCGTTTTATATCAAGTACGCTATATGAAGCTGACAGCCTGGTATATTGTAAATATAATCTTTTTATAAGCGGAGCCTTAAAAGAATTTAATATAGCCGGTAAAATTCTTAATGTAAAACCTATGGAAAATAGAAAAGGTGTGTATGAACACAGAGTGAAGTACATAGGTCTGGAAGTGGAAAAACGGGAAGAAATTATCAGATATATTTTCCAAGAAGAGCGAAAAAACCGTAAAAAGGAAACCGGTTTATAGAAATTAATCCAAAGGGAGGGGTATTGTATGAAAAAAATACTCGTGGTTGATGACTCTGCACTCATGAGAAGAGTGCTGTGTGATATAATCAATAGTGATAATAGATTCCGTGTTGTGGATACTGCAAAGGATGGCGTGGAGGCATTTGATTTACTTAGCGGGAAAGAATATGATGCAGTTGTTCTTGATGTGAACATGCCGAGAATGACAGGACTTCAATTACTTGAAGCGTTGCGCAAGCATAACATTTCCGCCAAAGTATTAATGGCAAGTACAGATACTCTTGAGGGTGCAAAAACCACACTTGATGCATTGGAACTGGGAGCAATTGATTTTGTACATAAACCGGATTCGGCAATCAGATGTCATGGCTCGAATTTTAAAACCGATTTCCTATGTACCTTACTTACTGTAGCAGAAAGTGAAATATCACCTATTGTCAAGAAGACAATCTCTGAGGTTATACCAAAGGAAATTAAGCCATCTAAGAAGGTTGTCGGTAAAGTTACCGGGAACAAAATTGTGGCAATAGCAAGCTCCACAGGAGGTCCGAAAGCATTATCGTCTGTTATACCTAAACTGCCCGGAGAGTTAAATGCACCGGTGCTCATTGTCCAGCATATGCCTGAAGGTTTTACTGCATCCCTGGCAGACCGTTTGAATACATTAAGTGAATTGTCTGTAAAGGAAGCAGAAGATGGGGATGTATTGGAAACAGGACATGTTTATGTTGCAAGAGGCGGCAGGCATATGAATGTTGCGGCAGCAGGAGTTGGGAAATATGTTATCCGGTATTCGGATGAACCAACCAGAGAGGGAGTAAGGCCCTGTGCCAATTACATGTACGAATCATTAATTGACAGTAATTATGATGAAGTGGTGTGTGTGGTAATGACAGGTATGGGAGCGGACGGAACAGAAGGAATCAGTAACTTGAAGGCGGCAGGCAAGAAAGTACATGTTGTATCACAGAGTCAGGAAACCTGTATTGTTTACGGAATGCCTAAAAGTATTGCGATGGCAGGATTGTCTGACAAGGTTGTGTCGCTTGAACAAATAGCACAAGAGATAATATTAAACGTGGGGGTAATGTAGCATGGATGTTAGCCAATATCTAGAAATCTTCCTTGACGAAACAAAAGAACATTTACAGAATCTTAATACACAGATTCTGGAACTTGAAAAAGATGCGGAAAATATGGATACAGTTAATGAGATTTTCCGTGCTGCCCATTCCTTAAAAGGTATGGCAGGAACAATGGGATATAAGAGAATGCAGGCTCTTACCCATGATATGGAAAATGTATTTTCAGAGGTTCGTAACGGCAATATTAAGGTGCAGGCGAATCTTATTGACATACTGTTCCAGTGTCTTGATGCATTAGAAGAATACACAGGTAATATTCAAAATACTGCAGATGAAGGTAATAATGATAATGCCGGATTAATTGAGAGATTGAAGGAAGTGCTTAACGGACAGTCTGCAGCCAAAGATGCTAAGCCTGCTGAGAAAAAAGAAGAGGCAAAAGCGGCAGAGAAAGCAGAGGCATCAGCAGCAGAATCTATGGTACAAATCAAGCTGGCAGATGAACAGAAGCATGTATTGCGTGAAGCAAAAAAACAGGGCAATAATGTCTTTGGCTTTGATGTGAAAGTTCAGGATACATGTATATTGAAAGCGGCAAGAGCTTTCCTTGTATTCAAGTCCCTTGAAGATGTAGGTGAGATTATTGTTTCTCAGCCTTCAGCACAGGATATAGAAGATGAGAGATTTGATACAGAATTTAGCCTTATCGTAGTATCAGAACATCCAATGGAAAAGGTTGTAGGCGTTATCGAGAACGTATCAGAGATTGAAAAGGTTAAACGCCGTGTGGTTGATGAGTCTGAGTTTGCAGGCGGCGAGGATGAAGTATCATCCAAAGCAGATGCAGGCAGCAGTTCACAAAGCGATGCACAGTCATCAACAGCAGTTGCGGCAGCTAAAGGCGGCAAATCTCCCGAGAAGAAAGCAACTGTGGGTAAACCTGTTGTTAACCGTACAGTACGTGTAGATATTGAGAAACTTGATGTTCTTATGAATCTTGTAAGTGAGCTTATTATTGCAAAGAACTCCCTTGTTTCAGCATCTTCACAGTCTCAGGAAAAGACACAGAATGTTGTATTTAATGAGCAGATAGAATATCTTGAAAATGTAACCACCAACCTCCATGAATCAGTTATGAAGGTTCGAATGGTTCCTATTGAAAGTGTTGTTAATAAATTCCCTCGTATGATCAGGGATTTATCAAAGAAATTAGATAAGCCAATGGAATTATACATGTCCGGTGAAGAAACAGAACTTGACCGTACAGTGGTGGATGAAATCGGTGATCCTTTGATGCATTTGCTTCGTAATTCCGCTGACCATGGACTTGAATCCGCGGAAGTTCGTAAGCAGAGAGGTAAGCCGGGAGTAGGCTCAATTTTCCTTGATGCATACCAGGATGGTAACAACGTTGTTATCGAAGTTCGTGATGACGGTAACGGTATTGATGTGGAAGCTGTTAAGAATAAAGCTATTGAAAGAGGTACTATAACTGCTGAACAGGCTGTTAATATGTCTGATAAAGATATTATTGATTTGTTGTTCCTGCCCAGTTTTTCAACTGCAAAGAAGGTATCGGATGTATCCGGACGAGGTGTTGGACTTGACGTAGTTAAATCAAAGATTGAATCCTTAAGCGGTGAAGTAGAAGTTAAATCCAAGCTTGGAGAAGGAAGTACATGGACTATTCGCCTTCCTTTAACACTTGCTATTATACAGGCATTAATGGTTACTGTAGGTGGCGAAAAATATGCGATTTCTCTTGGCTCTATTCAGACAATTGAAGATATTAAACCTTCAGAAGTAAAACTTGTACAGGGCAAAGAAGTTATTCATTTAAGAGGAACCGTTATTCCTTTGATTCGTTTATCAGAAGTTCTTGATATTGAAAGTACGAAGTCTCCTGATGAAGATATGGTAGTTGCCATAGCTAAGAAGGGTGATAAACTTGCAGGTCTTGTTGTTGATGAACTTATCGGACAGCAGGAAATCGTAATCAAGTCCTTAGGTAAATACATCAACAAGTGTAAGGTTATAAGTGGTGCAACTATTCTTGGTGATGGCGAAGTGGCTCTTATCTTTGATGCCAACGCGGTAATTTAAGGAAGGGGGACATTGTAATGGATGAATTAAGTGTAAAAAGCTATGAAAAAACTCAATATATTGTAGTTCAACTTGGTGTGGAACAGTATGGAATTGATATTCAGTATGTGGATAATATTGTGCGTATGCAGAGTATTACACGAGTTCCCAAAGTGCCGGAATATATTAACGGTGTTATTAACCTTCGAGGCGAAGTTATTCCCGTAATGAGTATCCGTTTGAAAATGGGATATGAAAAGGATGAGTTCCAGAAGAGTACCCGTATTATCATTTTGAAATTGGAACAGCATGGAACCATCGGAATTATCGTTGATGAAGTTAAAGAAGTTGTAAATTTAGGCAGTGATGAAATAGAAAAGTTCTCTTTTGATAATAAAGATGAAAAGAGTGCCTGGTTAAGTGGTGTGGGTAAATATAATGAACAGTTGATTTCCCTTTTAGACTTAAATGCTGTATTGCAGGAGCAACAGACTTCGTAGCAATAATTCTTGGCAAACTCATGGGAAACGGGAAAGGTGAAATATATGAGTATTCAGACATTGGAAGAAATGAGCACACAGTATTTTGATGTGCTTAAGGAGATTGGTAATATAGGTGCCGGTAATGCCATGACAGCATTGTCACAGATGCTTAATTGTAAGGTGGACATGCAGGTGCCTCAGGTAAAACTTCTTGAATTCAAGGATATGGCGACCATTATGGGTGGCGAAGAACAACTGATGGTAGGTGTTTTCCTTGGAGTAGAAGGTGACATTACCGGAAGTATAATGTTTTTGGTAGAGTTATCGGCAGCAAAACATTTAATAGAAAAATTAATGGGTATGCCGGTAGGAGAAGGTGATGGTCTCGGTGAGATGGAGACTTCTGCAATGAAGGAAGTCAGCAATATTATTACCGGAGCATACTTAAATTCTTTATCTTCATTAACTAATTTAATGATTTACCCTTCCGTACCATATCTTTCAATTGATATGGCGGGAGCGATACTTAGTGTACCGGCAATCCAGTTTGGTTTTGTCGGAGATAAGATTTTGTTAATTCAGTCTCAATTCTCAGATGATGTAGCCATTGACGGTTACTTTGTTCTGATGCCGGATTTTGAATCATATGATAAGATTTTACGTTCTCTTGGAATTATGATGTAGAATGTGAATTTTCACAAGACGATAAGGTAATGAAAGGGACAACATGGGAGAAATCATCAAGGTCGGAATGGCCGATTTAAAAGTGTGCGTTAGTCCGGATTCATTGACAACGCTGGGCCTTGGAAGTTGTGTCGGAATTGCTATTGTAGATCCGGTAACAAAAATAGGAGGCCTGGCGCATGTAATGTTGCCGGACAGTACCGCAATCAGAGAAAATTCGAATATTGCAAAGTTCGCGGATACGGGCATTGAAGAACTGGTTAGACAGATGGTTGCCATAGGTGCGTCCAAAAATCGTATGGTAGCTAAGATTGCCGGCGGAGCTCAGATGTTCTCTTTTAACAATAATGCTGATTTGCTTCGGGTAGGTGAACGTAATGCTGAAGCCAGCAAGAAGAAATTGAGTGAGATGGGAATTCCGCTTTTGGCTTCGGATACAGGTCTTAATTATGGACGAACAGTTATATTCCATCCTGAAACAGGGGATTTTGTAATAAAGTCTGTAGGTAAAGATATTAAAACAATTTAATTTACGGGAGATGTAAAGCAGATGAACAGAAAAAAGTTACCATTGATATTGATGCTTACGGCAGGAGCCATTACATCAGTTATGACTTTTATGTTAAGATATCCCCTGAAAGATAAATTGTTTGCACTTTTTATTGTATTGTTAATATTTGCCTACATAGGTTATATGATTAAAAATTTATTGGATTATTTCGATAAGCAAAATGAAAAACGTGCAGAGGAAGAAGGCGAAGTTATTAAAAAAGAGTCTGATTCCAATGAAGATGGTAAAGAGCAGAATGCAGAATCTGATTCGGATTCCAAAGATGACAAAGTGACTGAAAAGGATTCTAAAGAGAAAGACAAGGTAGCCGAGAAGGGTTCGGATTCCGAGTAATAAGGTGGGGACGAGCATGGATGAAAATGGAAGAAAAAAACTTTGGGATGAATATTCCAAAGGGAAATCGTCAGAAGTGCGTGAAAAAATCATATTGGAATATGCTCCACTGGTAAAACTTGTAGCCGGGAGATTGAGCATGTATCTTGGTTATACGGTAGAATTTGATGATATGGTCAGCTACGGTATATTTGGGTTGATCGATGCAATAGATAAGTTTGATATGTTAAAGGAAGTTAAGTTTGAAACCTATGCAAGTCTGCGAATAAGAGGTGCAATATTGGATCAGATTCGCAAAATGGACTGGATTCCAAGAACTATCAGACAAAGACAGAAAAAAATAGACGCTGTTATTAAAGAAATAGAAATGACCAAGGGTTCGGCCGCTACCGATGAGGAAATAGCGCAGGCTCTTGGAATTACGGACGAGGAGTATACAGATTGGCAATCTCAGATGAAAATTACCAATGTGGTATCCTTAAACGAGTTTATGGAGCAGGGAAGTGAAGTACCACAGAATCCTGCAATGCATACACAGTCACGTTTTGACAGTCCGGAAGAAAATATAGAAAAGGAAGAACTTAAGCAGGTACTTTTTGAAACTTTGAAGTTATTAACAGAAAAGGAAAGAAGAGTTATTGAATTATATTATTATGAGGATTTAACCTTAAAAGAGATTAGTCATGTGCTTGAAGTTACCGAGTCCCGTATATCACAGCTACATACAAAAGCACTTCAGAAAATGAAAGGTAAAATGGGCAGTTATATGGGAATATTGACTGAAAGTTAATAAAAAGATACGAGGGAGTAGTGAGGGTATCACAATGGTAAACGGATATTTTCGGGTTGAATCCGGTAACGGAGGATTATGTGTGTGCATTTTTCCTCCGGTTGCGGGTGGAGAAAAAGCGAGAGTAAATGAGGTTTCAGATTATTTAAGCAGCAGGGGATATGTATTTGATCTTCCTGCTATTAATCGTGCAATTGAAAGCGGAGAGAAGACCTCAGTACCCATAGCAGGAACTTCCGAAGGTGTGGAAAGGGAATCTTACAGATTAATAGTCAGTGAAGATAATATGACGGCAACGGTTCGTTTTTATGCACCTTCACCGGGAGGCGCGTTAATATCGCTTGAAGAATTTGTAAAGGATTTACATTACAGATATGTAACCTACGGAATAAAGGAAGATAATCTGCGGGCATATTTTGAGTTTGCCCGTGAATATTGTAAAGATATTGTGGTGGCAGAAGGAATTGCACCCCGTCATGGTGAAGATGCAAGGATAGAGTATTATTTTAATACGGATTTAAATGTTAAGCCTGCACAGAACGAGGACGGAAGCGTAGACTTCTTCCATCTTAATACAGTATGTCCCTGTACCGCAGGGCAGGAACTGGCACGTATTATACCGGCAGATGAAGGTGAATACGGATATAATGTTAAAGGTGAAAAAATAAGACCCAGGGATGTTAAAAGGGTAACCCTTAAGTTTGGACGTAATATTGAATTGTCAGAGGATAGGTTATCAATTACATCCATGGTAGACGGACATGTAACTCTGATTGATGACAAGGTATTTGTGTCCAATGTTTTAGAGGTTGAGAATGTAGATAACTCTACCGGTAATATTGACTATGAAGGTAGTGTTGAAATAAACGGAAATGTATGTGCAAACTTTGAGGTACGTGCAAGAGGTAACATTATTGTACGTGGCGTAGTGGAAGGTGCTTTGCTTGTTGCCGGCGGAGATATTATTATTGAACGTGGCGTTAACGGAATGGGCAAAGGTGTTTTGGCAGCAAAAGGTAATATTGTTTCTAAGTTTTTGGAGAATGTTACGGCAAGTGCCGGAGGATATGTTTCCACAGATTCTATTTTACATTGCAGGGTTTATGCTGGTACGGAGGTAAACGTATCCGGCAAGAGAGGGTTTATAACAGGCGGTCAGGTGTGTGCAACAAATCTTATATCTGTTAAGACACTAGGGTCACCCATGGGTGCATCTACAATTATTGAAGTGGGTGTTCAGCCGGAAATGAAAAATAAATTTCAGGATATGCAAAAACAGGTGGCTGAGCTGAATAAGACTTTAAGGTCTATCAAGCCTATTTTAGATGCATATGAACAGAAGAAAGCCAATGGTGTAGCTGTTGACAAAGAAAGAATTCAGTATATTCTTTCCCTGAAACAGGCATATGCACAAAAAAGCGCAGAAGTAGAAAAATTAATAGATGAGATTGAACGTATACAGGATTTGATAGAAAATAAGAATAATGCCCAGGTAGAAGTATCGGGTGAGGTTTATCCGGGAACACGAATTGTTATTTCGGAAGTATCAATGGTTGTACAGAACCAGATGCACTATTGCAGATTTGTAAAGAAGTACGGCGATGTTAAGATGGTATCATATTAGTTAAGATGATATCATCTTAACTTTCGCTAGGAGATGTATAAAGGAGGTGGATGTATGGGAATCGGACCTATAGAGATGCATGGGACAATAGCAAGAGCCCAAGATTTTACAACTATTAAGCATAATGAGGATCAAAAGGGACTGATTGACCAGAGTAATTTTCAACAGCAATTCAGAAAAGAAGTAAATGAACGTCCACACCAGGTAAACAGAAAAGAAGATATGGAATTCTCTAACCGCAAATTTGATGCCAAGGAAAAAGGGGATAACCAGTATGCGGGCGATGGCGGAAAAAACCGCAGACAGGCCCAGGATGGAAGAGTTGTAGTAAAAGGACAAAGAAGTTTTGATATAAAAATCTAAGGAGAAAGAGCAATGGGTTTACTTGAAATATTGCTTATACTGGCAGGAATTGCTATATGTGTTGTCAGCTTTAAGATTCCTGCTGATAATGAAGAACAGATTGAAGAAACTATGGAACTGGCAAAGGCTGAGATTAAGCAGCTGGTTAGCCGGGAACTTACAAATGTTAAAGAACATGTGGAAGATACCGTGGATGAGACAATTACATATGCCGTGGAGAAAACCGAACGTTTTATGGACAGGATTTCCAATGAAAAAATGATGGCTATTAATGAGTATTCCGACACGGTAATGGAAGACATACATAAAAACCACACGGAAGTGTTGTTTTTGTATGATATGTTGAATGACAAGCATGAGAATATAAAAAATACTGCAGTTGAAGTGGATAAAGCAGTTAAGGCTGCTAATAAGGAAGTTACCGAACTTAAGGAAACAATAAATGCAGTTCCGGAAACTAAAAGCGTGGAAATTAAAAAAGAAGAAAAAATTGAGACTGTAGTTGCACAGCCTGCGCAAGCCGAACCTGAGGAAAAGGTAAATGCTACAGAGCCCGTGGTTCCCGACGTAGATTTGAGTTTTGCCAATATGGGAATGGAAAACAGTAATGAAGAGATTTTACGCCTTCACAAAGAGGGTAAATCAAACGTTATAATTGCAAAGGAATTAGGTTTGGGCGTAGGTGAAGTAAAACTGGTGATTGACTTGTTTGAAGGAATGTAAATTTAAGGCAATATGAGGAATTGGGAAATATGAAGTTGAAATATTATCTGCGTGGCTTGGGCACGGGATTGATTGTTGCCACATTGATTGTAGGAATATCGTCAAGTGTGTCAGGAAACACAACCATGACTGATGAAGAAATTCTTGCCAGAGCTAAAGAATTGGGACTTGTTGAGCGCACGGTACTGGCTGATATGGTAAAGAAGGACGAAACAGAAGAAACTTTGGAAGAATCGCAGGATACCTCGGAGACAGTACAGGATACCTCGGAGACAGTGCAGGAAACTGTAGAGGAACCGGAAGAAGTAGTGGAAGCAGAAAGTGTAGGAGACACTGAAGAAACTCCGGTGGAGCAAGAAGAAAAGCCTGTGGTGACGGAGGCTGCTGACGAAATTGTAACAGAAGAATTCGGAATGCCTGATGAGGCCGGAACCATCACAATAAAAATTGCCGGAGGCTCGGGTTCTGATACGGTCAGCAGACAATTGGCAGAAGCAGGGCTTGTGGACAGCGCCACTGCTTATGATAAATATTTGTGTCAGAATGGATATGATAAAAAAATCCGTGTGGGAACCTATGAAATTCCCGTTAATGCAACAGGAGAAGAAATTGCAAAAATGATAACCGGAAGATAATCTGTTTTGTGCCAAAGCACAACCTGAAAACAACATAAAAATTATGAGAAACCCCTTGCAATGGGGTTTTTCTTGTGTTATACTCTGAATGTTGTGACTATAAAACACGCAAATCCTATTTGTGGTTGGTGCTGTCTGTAGTTTGGCGGATAGCCACAGAGTCATCTGTATCATAACGCGGATACGGAGGAAACGGATTGCGGAAGAACAGCTATAAGCTGAAGAACCAAATGGAGGTAAAGACATGAGCGTTATTTCAATGAAACAGTTATTAGAAGCAGGTGTTCATTTTGGGCATCAGACCAGAAGATGGAACCCTAAAATGGCTCCTTACATCTTCACAGAGAGAAACGGTATCCACATCATCGACTTACAGAAATCTGTAGGTAAAGTAGACGAAGCTTACAGAGCTATCGCTGATATCGCAGGCCAGGGTGGTACAATTCTTTTCGTAGGTACCAAGAAACAGGCTCAGGATGCAGTTAAGACAGAAGCTGAGCGTTG
>CAZGSF010000025.1:0-23068 GCA_964528145.1 uncultured Lachnospiraceae bacterium
AGATTAAGGAACTGCTTTAGTCTATTTTAGAGGTGCTTTTGTATAACCATTCTATCATTAACGCTGCACTTCCCGTAACAATGGGTGTTGCAAAGGAGGTCCCCGTCACCAAATTAAAGCCTCCGGTCAAATCCGGTGCCAGAATATCTACTCCCGGAGCTACCAAATCAGGCTTACCGCCACGCTCACTCACACTGTTTCCAACGCTGCCTCCTTCCCAATATCCGCGACCGGAAAAATCTGCATAAGCATTAAATGTACTATTATATGCCCCCACAGTTATAACTTTTCCGGCAGTGGATGGTATCGTAAGCGTAACCTCAGGCGTCGGAGCAAAAAATCCGGTCCCCCCATTGCGCACGACCGCACTTGGCAGGTAGAAAAAGAAATCTCCGGTTACGATACGGCGGGGTATCAGTTCAAACCGCCAGATTCCCGGTGTAATATATGCTTCCAAGGGAATTAAATCAAAATATATTTCCTGTGCCACTGAGTATGGACGGGGTTCACCCACGTAAATAAGCACACGTGTATTCTCAAGTGTTACCTCCTCTTTTCCAAGACTTTCAACCGGCACCTCATATCTGCTGCCGTCAGGCGAAAAAATCACCACTCTGAATTCATCCACATAATTTTTCCAAAGCTGTACATTAAGAGAAGTTTCATATTCCGCCACAGAAAGTTCCACATTCTGCGTATTTCCTCTTTCCAGAAGCCTCCCTGCATAATGTCCTGCTGAAGCGCCTTCATTGCCACTTCCCACGCACACAACACTCCTACCGATTTCAGTAACATTATCAATATATCTTTCAAGCAGCGAATTACCGTCATGTGCTCCGTATGTATTGCCAAAGCTTAAATTTATTGCCACAGGAAGTCTTAAGCTTGCCGCTTTTCCTGCCACATACAAAAGTCCCCGCATAAGTTCTGTGGTTCTTGGGAACCCCTCAGCTCCGGGAACTCCAAGTTTAACAATAATAAGACTGCTTCGCGGTGCCACCCCTGTATATTCTTCACTTCTTCCCGCTGCAATCCCTGCAACCGCAGTTCCATGCCCGGACACGTCAATACTTGGCACCAACTCATATGCGTCACCTTCATTTTCCATACGAAGTGCCCTGTCAATCTGTTCTTTCGTAAATTCGGCTCCTATTGCAAAGCCTTCCGGTGGCACAAAGCCTTTTTCCTCATCGGGCATTAATGTCTGATCCCACAAAAAAAGAATCCTACTGCTTCCATCGGCATTACGAAACAGCGGATTTCTATAATCAATTCCCGAATCAATCACGGCAACAACACAGCCTTCCCCCGTAAGAAAAGGCTCCCGTATGGTCACCTGTGGAATACAGGATGCTTCCTTTGCCGCTTCAATATCAAAATAAAGTCTTTTAGGTTTTTCAATATATTCTATTTCTTCAAGCTCCGAAACCGCATCAATTAGTGTCTCCGGTACTGTTAATATGGCATATCCTGCAATAAGCCTTTCCACAATAATTCCCGATTCTTCAAGCCTTGACAAATCACCGTTATACTTTACAATCAGTTCCCATGTTTTGGTTATTTCTTCATAACCTACATTTAAGTTCAAAGATTTTTCCCGTTCTGACTCCGGGGTTTCAAGAGCAAGATTTAAAAGATTTTCAAGTTTGGGATTTGGCATACAGGCACCCTTTTTTTGTAAGATTAACTATAAATATGCATAAAATAAGAGGGATATAACATCCCTCTTATCTGTAAACTATTGATTTTCCTTCAAATATTCAAGTACGACCTGTTCCTCCGAGAAGTAGTACTTCACGCCCTGAATATCCTGATATTCCTCATGGCCTTTTCCGATAAACACCACAAGGTCGTCCTTGGTACAATTATCAAGCAGATACCTTATCGCCTCGGCACGATCCATGATAATCTTGTATTCACCTTCATGTACATTTAGGCCCTCTATAATATGTTCATTGATAATCTGTGGGGACTCAAATCTTGGATTATCCGTGGTAATAATAGTCAAATCCGCATATTTTCCGGCAATTTCTCCCATATCAAAGCGACGCTGTTTCGGACGGTTTCCGCCACCCCCGAAAAGACAAATGAGGCGTCCGGGATTATAGCTGCTAAGCATATTCAGGATGCTTTCCATACTCAGTGCATTATGGGCATAATCAATGATAAAGGTTCCCTTCTCCGCCGGCACCGGAAGCACCTGAGCGCGGCCTTTAACAGTCACTTTTTTAAGCGCCTCACTGATTGTTTCAAAAGAAATCCCCATAAGATTTGCAATTGCCATGGCAATAAGTGCATTTTCCACATTGAACACACCGGGCATACTTAAAGTTATTTCACCATTCAATTTACCTTTAACAGTAAAACTGCTGCCAAGAATTCCATTCTCCCAGATATTTTCCACATTTTCTGCCACAAGGTCTGCGTCCTGTTTAACGGAAATCGTTGTGACGCTCTTTGCATCTGCCACAACCTCACTCCACCTGTCAGCATCCTTATTTACAACTGTCTCCTCGGTCTGGTCAAAAAGCATCTTCTTACAATTCAAATACTCTTCAAAGTTCTCATGTTCACCGGGACTTATATGGTCCGGGGAAATATTAAGAAACGCACCGTAATTAAACACCACACCTGCTGTTCTTTGAAGCTTGAAGCCCTGGGATGAAGCCTCCATAACAACTGCATCACACCCCTCTTTAACCATCTGTGAGAAAAGTGAATGTAATTCAAAAGATTCCGGTGTTGTATTTTTAGTCTCAATTTTCTTTGTATCAATATAGGCACCGGTGGTTCCGATAAGTCCAACCTTATGTCCTGCCGTTTCAAGAATTTTTTTCATCATGAATGAAGTAGTAGTCTTACCCTTGGTTCCCGTAAGTCCGATTACGGTAAGCTTCTTTGCCGGATAATCAAACCATGCCGCCGACATATATGCAAGAGCTTTACGGGTATCCTCAACCTGAACAATAACTGCGTCTGTCTCAAACTCTGGCAGGTCCTCCACGATAAGAGCTGCCGCCCCTTTTTCAACCGCCATCTTGGCAAAGGCATGTCCATCCGACTGAAAACCTTTTAAGCATACGAAAACAGAACCCTCAGCCACTTTTCTTGAATCATACTCAATGGAACCAATCTCTGTCTCCAAGTTACCGTTCACGGCTTTACAATCTACTTTTTCAAGAAGTTTACTAAGCTTCATAGAAATACTCTCCTTCATAAACTACATGGGAAGGTCCCGTCATATGCACATTGTCCTTCTCATCCCATTCAACATGTAAGGGCCCGCCGATTTGTTCTACATCCACAATGCGTCCGCATTTTCCTAATAGATGTGCAAAAACCACTGCAGTACAACACCCTGTTCCGCATCCGATGGTTTCCCCGGTTCCACGCTCCCACTCACGGATTTTTATTCGGGTATCAGATACCACCTGTGCAAAGGTTACATTTGTTTTCTTAGGGAAAACAGAAGTCATACATTCAATTGCAGGACCATATTTTTCAACCTGAAAATTATCCACATCATCAATAAACATAACCGTATGAGGATTGCCCCATGATAAACTGGACATATAAAATGTTCGGTCCAAAACCTCCACAGGCTGATTAATAAATATCTCACCGTCAAATACTACCGGCACCTGCGTGGGACTAAGCCCCGGTTTACCAATATTGGCACTTATATTAACAACCTCACCGTTTTCAACAAAAAGCTTAACCTTCTGGTCGCCGCCCAAGGTCTCGATTACCAAATCAGTCTTGTCCGTCAATTTGTGATAATACACAAATTTGGAAAGACTACGAAGAGCGTTGCCACACATTTCCCCTTCCGTTCCGTCAGGATTAAACATTCTCATGCGAAAATCACACCTGTCGGAAGGACAAATCAAAACAATTCCGTCAGAACCAATTCCAAAGTGCCTGTTTGAAATCTTCACTGCCAAATCATTTGGATTATCTATCTGCTGGTCAATGGCATTAATATAAACGTAATCGTTGCCGTATGCCTGCATTTTTGTAAATTTTATTTTCTGCATAATTATCTCCTATGCCAATGCCTGCTCTAAATCTGCAATAATATCTCTCACATCCTCGATACCAATGGAGATACGGATAAATCTCTCATTAATTCCGAGTTTTTCACGTACATCGGGAGGAGTTGACTCATGAGTCTGGGTTAAAGGATAAGTCACAAGAGATTCTGTACCTCCCAGACTTTCTGCAAAGAGAATCATATTTACCTTTGATAAGAGATTCTTTGCAGTTTCCTCACTGTCAAGTTCAAAGGAAATCATACCGCCAAAACCACCGGTCTGACGCATTGTAATCTCATACCCTTTATGATCTTCAAATCCCACGTAATATACTTTCTTTACCTTGGGGTGCTTGCGAAGCCACTCTGCCACCTGTTTAGAGTTCTCCGTATGCTTCTGCATACGTAGGGGTAATGTCTTCATACCACGAAGTACCAGCCATGAATCAAAGGGTGCAAGTCCGTTACCTCTTGATTTCATCTCTGCTTCAAAATGTGCCGCAAGCTCCGGTGTAGTCACTACAGCAAGACCTGCAACCACATCATTGTGTCCGCATAAATACTTTGTACCACTATGAACTACAATGTCGGCTCCCAGCTCGATAGGACGCTGGTAATAAGGTGTCAGGAATGTATTATCCACTACAAGCAGTGCGCCCGCTTCCTTGGCAATCTTAGAAATAGCTGCAATATCCGCAACCTTCATCATAGGATTGGTAGGGGTCTCAACAAAAAACATCTTAGTATTTGGTCTAACTGCTTTTTTTACTTCATCAAGTTCTGCCATGTCAACATAAGTAAATTCCGCGCCTACAAGCGTAAAAATCTCATCACAGATACGGAAAGTTCCTCCGTAAATATCATCGGACAAAAGAACATGGTCACCTTTTCTCAAAAGGCCAAACACACACATATTGGCAGCTTGTCCACTGGAAAAAGCAAATCCTGCTTCACCGCCTTCCAATATAGCAATGGTACGCTCAAGTTCCTGTCTGGTAGGATTAAGAAGTCTTGTATAGTTATAACCTGTAGAAACTCCAAACTCACGATGTCTGAAAGTTGCCGACTGGAAAATCGGGAAGCTTACCGCACCGGTAATAGGGTCACAGCCTAATGCACCGTGCACCACCTTGGAGTCAAAGTGTAAATTTTCTTTCTTATCATAATCATCATAATAGCAATCGTTAATCATCTTTTTCCCTCCTGTTAATGTGTATCGGGATACACTTTAAAGATAACATAATCGGCTTATATAGTCAATGTAACAGGCTTTGATACTACATTTTGTGTAACTCACTCACCATAGAAGCATTCAAGTGCTCGAATCAGATATTCGGTATCCTTAACTCCTGCAGTCTCACATGCTGAATGCATGGCAAGCTGCGCAAGGCCGATATCAACCGTATTCACCGATACATGTGCAGTCGAAATATTACCAAGTGTCGATCCGCCTGCAATATCCGACCTGTTGTGATATGTCTGATACGGAACCTCAGCCCTATTGCAGATATCCTTCATAACTGCTGCTGTGAAAGCATCCGTTGTGTATCTTTGACTTCCATGGAACTTAATCACAATACCACCGTTTAAATAAGGGCGATTGGTCGGGTCTGCTTTTTCCGGATGATTTGGATGTACCGCGTGAGCATTGTCTGCCGATATCATAAAACTGTCTGCCAGAAGGCGTTTCAGTTCCTCTCCTTTACCACCAAGAGCTTTGTGAATACGTTTCAAATTATCTGACAGAAATGTTGAATCTGCTCCCTGCTTAGTACTACTTCCAACTTCTTCATTATCAAAAATCACACAAACATTGATGTAATTCTTGGGCGTGCTTTCAGTCAAGGCTTTCATACATCCATACACGCACTGCAAATCATCCAGTCTTGGGGATAACACAAATTCCTCTTTTGCACCAAACAAACGTCCTTTTTCTCTGGCATAAAGATACAAGTCATAACCCAGAAGCTGCTCTTTAGCCACGCCGATATATTCTGCCACAAGTTGTCTGAAACCATCCTTTTCATCTTTGGCACTATATTCTCCGAAAAGTGGAATCAAATCCGTCTGGGCATTATACTCATAACCTTTATTCATATCCCGGTTCATGTGTACCGCCACATTGGGAATCAGAAGTAAGTCTCTATCAATATTAACCAATTTGGTAACCAGCTTGTCCTGCTCTTTTACCACCACACGCCCTGCAGCGGAAAGAGGTCTGTCCAACCAAGTGGAATCAATCATTCCCCCGTATTTTTCCACATTTAGTTTTACATAGTGCTCTTCTGCTATCATCTCAGGATTTTCTTTTATTTTAAAGCAAGGTGAATCGCTGTGGGCAGCAGACATATGAAAGCCCTTAACCTCGCCTTGCGGCACCACAAAAGCCAGAATGGAGGAACCATTTCTGGTCACATAATAGCGTCCACCTTTTCTTATTTCATATTCATCCTGCTCGTTCAAAGGCTCAAACCCCTGTCCTTCAAGCATCTTTTTTAGATTGTCCACCGCATGAAAACACACAGGGCTTTCCTCGATAAATTTAAGCATTTCTTTTGAAGTTTCTCTAAATGAATTCATCCTTATCCTCCATGCTATATTACGATTCTATATGTATCATATCAAACATTATTTAAAAGGAATATAGAAATTGTGCTTTAAATCTTTCACAAAATGCTATATACTACAAATAGTATTCCCACTATCAGAGAGAGGCTAACATGAATAAAGAAAAAAAACAGCTTGATTATAAAAAAAGCGGTTATCTCCACAGTGACTACCGCCTTTTTCATTTAAAAGATACCACCCTTCGTACCTTTGATTTTCACTACCACGATTTCCATAAAATCTTGATTTTTCTAAAAGGAAATGTCAATTATATCATCGAAGGGCGCCAGTATGATTTGCAGCCCTTTGATATCCTGCTGATTCCCGCAGGAGAAATCCACAAACCGGTGGTTCACAAAGGCTCCCCCTATGAGAGAATTATTTTTTATATTTCCCCCGAATTTTTTACAGAAAACAGCACCGACGATACGAATCTTTTTGCTTGCTTCGAAGCTGCAGAGAAACTGGAATCAAATCTAATTCGCCCAAAGGACAATGATGTTTCTTTAGATGAACAATATCCTTTGAGAACACTTATAAACCAGCTTACCAAACTCCCCTTGTCCTCTGAACTGCAAGCAAGCACAGAATCTCTTTTTGGTGCGGATCTGTATTTAAAATTGAAAACATTAGAATTTCTGATATTATTAAACCGAACCATGATTACCAGACAAGCTGATTTTTCTAATCCTGTTACAGGACACACTTCAGTTCTCTCCATCATGGAATATATTAATAACCACATTACGGAAGATTTATCCATTGATACAATTGCGGATGCCATGTTTTTGAACCGTTCTTATATCATGCATCTTTTTAAGGCTGAGACCGGTTATACCATCGGTCAATACATCACCAAAAAAAGACTCTTCCTCACGAATCAATATCGGAGTCAGGGCCTTTCTTTGACGGAAAGCTGCTTTCGTAGCGGATTCCGCAATTATTCTGCTTATTATCATGCCCGAAGTGTCTTTACCCCGAAGATAAAGTAAAGGATATGGAACAGCCACACACATGCCAAAATTATTCTTCCGATGGGTACATTACTCATCATGATAAATCCTACAGACATCAGCAGTGTAACCGTAATCATAACGCGGATTTTGGTAGCCCAGTTCATGCCACGTCCCTGCACGTAGCTCTCCAAATTTTTCTTGTAAAGTTTTGTATTAATAAACCAGTTATGCAGTTTTTCTGAACTTCTGGCAAAACAGAAGGTTGCCAAAAGCAGGAAAGGGAATGCAGGCAAAAGCGGTACTACCGCTCCCACTGCGCCAAGTCCTACTCCGATACAACCCAGAACTATATACATAATTTTCTTAACATTCATTCTTTTTCTCCAGTCTTTTTTTCTCTTTCACATTTTCTATCACGTGACGTATTGCCGCAACAGGATTAATAAATAGCATCCTTGGACCTGAAAAACGCATTACCTCGCGTATCTGTTCCCGCATATCATGCTTATAGCAGTGGACCTTGCAATTGGAGCAAAAGGTCTTGGTCTCCATAAAAGGACACTTGTCGCTTCGCATCCTTGCGTAGGCATCCAGTTCTTTACACGCCTCACACAATTCACCCTTTCTGCCTCCGTTCCCGCCATGTTTTTTATGGCAATACAGGGCAATCATCCGGGACACCATTTCTTTTTCCTGCTCACGTTTTTTGTTTATGTCTTTTTTCATTAACTTAATCTCCCGTGCTCCACTGAATAAACATGATCTGCAATGCGCATGGTAGAGGCGCGGTGTGACACCAGCACCACCGTTTTATTATCTTTTTCTTCTCTAAGAGACTTTAAAATTACTGCTTCATTCAAACTGTCCAGATTACTGGTGGGCTCATCAAGAAGCAGAAAATCACCATCATGCAAAAACGCACGTGCCAGTCCCAAACGCTGCCGTTCTCCGCCGGATAAAGTGTCCCCCAGTTCCCCCACAGGTGTGTCGTACCCTTTTGAAAGCCCCATAATAAAATCATGAACAGAGGCTTTCCTACATGCTGCTTCAATCTGTTGGTCTGTGGCATCTAACTTGACAATTCTTAAATTGTTTCGGATGCTGTCATGGAAAAGATGGGTCTCCTGAGTCACAAAGCTTTCCATATCCCGCAGATTTGCAGTATTAATCTGGTTTACGTCCACACCGGACAACTTCACACTGCCCTGCTGCGCCTTCCAGAAGCGCATAAGGAGTTTAAGCAATGTGGATTTACCGCTACCGCTTCTGCCAACAATTCCGGTTACTTCGCCGTTTTCTATATTCACGGAAAAATTATCAAGAATTCTTTCCTCCCCGTAAGCAAAGGTTACATTTTCAGCAGACGCTCCGGTAAAGGTAATCGTTTCTTTCCCTGTAATTTCCTCTACTACAGGTGACTCATCCAATATGTCCAGAACCCTGTTTCCCGCTGCAAAAGTATTCTGCAATGTGCTACCCAAATTTGCCAAGGCAACCACCGGTCCAAAGGAGCTCATTAGTGCAATCATAGGAAGCAATACACCTGCAAAAGCAATTTCACCTTTTTGATAAAGTCCTATCGCTGTAAACAGCATCAGTAAGTCAAAAAACAGAATCACAGTATTGGTAACTGCCATATTTCTTCCGGTAGTCCGCTTCATTCTTTGCTCATTGGCGGAAAGTGAATCGGTTCGTGCCCCCATTTCATCCAACCGTTTCTGTCCCTGACCGTATTGTAAGGTTTCTGATAAACCTCTTAAACTATCCAACACGAAACCGGCAAGTTCTCCAGATTTCGTCCTAAAATTCATGCCATCGTCACCGTTCAATTTTGATATCACCAGCGGAATCACAATACCCACCACGCAGTATGCCATTATGGCAATCAATGCAAGTCCCATATGAAAACTTCCAATATATGCACACATAATGCCTGAAAATAAAAATGCAATCACAATGGGGGAAATAGTATGTGCATAGAACACTTCCAAAAGCTCAATATCGGAAGTAATTACTGAAATCAAATCTCCCTTGTCTTTCCCTTCAAGTTTTGCCGGACAAAGCCTTCTCAAAGCACGGAATACCTTATCACGAATCAACGCCAGCAGCTTAAACGCAATGAAATGATTGCATGATTGTTCTGCATAACGAAGAAATCCTCGCACCAGAGCAAATATTAACACGGATGCAAATATCACTTTTAAGCTTATGGGAGAGCCAATTCCTACGATTTCCGTAATAGCATATCCTCCAAACACGGTGATAAATGTGGCACATAAATGTCCGATAAGTCCCATGGTAATGGCAATCACCATGTAACCTGCAAGAGGTTTAATAAGTCCTACCAGACGCATCATAACTACAAAACCGCTTCTTTTTTTCATGCACATTCACCACCCCTCCCATAGTTTTCAAGGGATTGCTGGGCATTCCACAATTTGGCATAAGCGCCATTCTTTTCAATCAATTCTTCGTGAGTACCGCTTTCTGCGATTTTACCTTCATCCATCACATAAATCTGGTCGGACTTCACCACATTGGCAAGCCGGTGTGAAATCAAAATTACTGTTTTGGTCTTTGCCAAAGCATGGATTTCTTTCATAATGTCGTTTTCACTTTCCACGTCAATATTGGATGTGGCTTCATCGAAAATATATACCGTGCTGTCATGAAGCAACGCCCTTGCCAAAGCAAGCCTCTGGCACTGTCCGCCCGATAAATTGGATGCCTTTTCAGCAAGAAATGTATCCAGCCCCTTTTCACTTCTTAAAAAATCAGCCAGTTGCACCCTTTCAAGAACCTGCCAAAGCTGTTCATCAGAAGCGTTTTCACAACCCATAAGCAGATTTTCCCTTACGGTTCCTTTAAACAGATAACTATGGTGACTGATATATGTTATATTTTTCATAAGGCTTTCTTCACTAATGTTAAGCAAGTCAATGCCGCCAATAGTGATATTGCCTGTGTAATTTTTATTTCTGCCCATAAGGATGGCTGAAACGGTAGATTTGCCACAACCGCTTTCACCCACAATCGATGTAAAACTTCCCTTAGCAAACTGCAGATTAATTCCGTGCAGAATCTCCCGCTCCTCTTCATAAGAAAAATGCAGGTTTTTGCAGGATATGGTGCAATCATCTCCCACTTCGTCTTTTCCATGCTGTTCCTCAGGTAAATCCAGTAAACCAAAGATTTTGTCGCTTGCTGCCATACCATTCATTGCAATGTGGAAAAATGAGCCAAGCTGCCGCATCGGAATAAAGAAGTCTGCCGACAGCAGAATAATCAAAAGACAGCCTGCAAAGGACACTTTTCCCGATGCAAATCTGCTTGTCGCCATAGTTACCCCAAGTGCTGCACCACCGTAAGCAATCAAATCCATAATGGTTATAGAATTTAACTGCATGGTCAACACCTTCATGGTAATTCTACGGAAATGCTCAGACTCCCTGTTCATTTCTTCCTGTTTGAAATCATCCGCCTGATAAATCTTAAGGGTGGTTAAACCCTGGAGATTTTCAAGGAAAGTATCTCCTAATGCAGTGTACTGTCCCCAATATTTTGCAAGAAGCTTCTTTGCCCATCTCTGCACGGCGATAATAGCCACAGGAATCAGAGGCACGCAAATCAACAGAATGATTGCACACCAAAAGTCCACGAAGCTAAGCACAAAAAAAAGTGTAAGAGGTGCCAGCATTGCATAGAAAAACTGCGGCAAATATGCTCCAAAGTATGTTTCAAGCTGGTCAACGCCTTCCACTGTCACCTGCACCACCTCAGAGGTCTTTACCTTCTCCTTATAGGCTGCACCAAGGTGGAGTAGCTTTTGATAAATCATTCCCCGCAGGGTTTTCTTTACTGCCTTTGAGGAAAGATAACTCATTTTATTGGAAATGATGGTGCACACAAAACGAATCACCACTGCCGCCACCACAATAATAAGTGTGCTGATAATCTGCTCATTCCCCGCCGATTTTCCAAACAGTTCTGCAAGAAGACTTGTAATACTTGCCATCATTACAATGTTGGCAACCAGGGAAACCCACTGGCAAATTACATTTCCTGCAATATATTTTTTACTTTCAGTGACTGTACTTATCAGTCGCTTATTAATCATCATATTATTCTGCTCCCTTCAGAGCTTCAACCATGTCAATTTTCTTATTTTTACCTGCCACCATAAAGCCTACAAGCAGTGACACACCAAAGGTTAAAACCGTACTGATTACATAGGTTTTCCAGCCGAGCGTGAGACTCAGCTCGTATTCACTCACAAGCGCTGTTATCAGTACATACAAAATACCCACACCACCGGGAATGCCAAGTGCCGCCCCGATAAAAGTGAGCCAGATATTCTGAGTGATGAGAAGTCTTCCAATCTGCTTATCCCGAAAGCCCAGCACCTTAAGCGTTGCCAGCTCACGATATCTCTCCACATAACTCATAATACCCAGATTGTAAAGAACCACCATTCCAAGGATTACTGCAGCCCCTACAAGCACTATAATCATTACATTCATTATTTCCATAAAGGTATCATAGGTAGCCATTATAGTTGCCTTATCCTGCTTGCCGGAAATCATGGCTGTACTTTCAATATCATCTGACTCCTCATCCGTGTAAATCGTTCCGATATGATATTCAATGCCCACGCTGTCTGCATAGTCTGCAGTCATAATAATGCTTTCCGATACCAGGGATCTGAAATATCCTGCAACCTTAACCTCATAGGTTTCTTCATTGCCATAGGGCGAAAACTCAATGGTATCCCCAATCCCTGCCGTATCCTTTAATCTAAGGCAAAGATATGCGCCTTCATCCGAAAGCTTAAATAACTCATTCTCTTCTGTAAGGAAGCCAATCTTTTGGTTAGAAGCATCATATACTTCCAAGGCAATGGTTCTTCCTTCGTAACTGATGCCGGCAGTTGCCTGCCAATCACCGGCAAGTTCTTCTGTAAGCGCAATGGACTCTTCATTGGATGCTGATTCTGCAATATTTACCTTAGTGGTATAGTTGCTTATATCTTTATCTAACATTCCAAGAAAAGACTCCATGGTATCCTTCATACCAAGTCCACCCACCAATAGGAGCATACATCCGAAAACACCTACCAAAGTCATGGCAGAGCGGGATTTGTGACGTAGAATATCTCTCACATTCCACTTGGTTCCGAAGGGAAATTTCTCCCAGAATGGCAATCGCTCAATCACACTCTTCTTCATTGCTTTCTGTGTATACGGACGAAGGGCATCCGCCGCCGTTCCCTTTAACATAGCCTTTACCGAAAAATAGCTGATTAAGGTCATGAAAATCATAGTGATTACCATAACCGGAATACAGAAATCCGGCATTACAAGATCCCAAGAAGGCATGTCAAGATAGGTTCCCATGGAACCTGTGGGGCTGAAAATCAGCGCTGCAACAAGGTACCCCAGTGCCACGCCCATGATTAGACCAAATAATCCAATCATTAGTCCATAGGAAGTATAATGTCTTAGAATCCTTCTGTCACGAAAGCCTAATGCCTTTAATGTACCGATCTGCACCTTTTCATTTGCTGCAATTCGGTGCATGGTAGTAACCATGGTAAGAATTGCAATTGCCAAAAACAATACCGGAAGAATGGAACCCATGGTTTTACCCTCTTCCGCTTCTCCTGTAGCGCCCGCATATGCCACGTGCTCATCCTTTGAAGTTACAAGGAATGTAGTGCCGGTTGCATCTTTAATTGCTTCTTCAAGCTCTGATTTTTCCAAATCGGAAATGATATTTACCTGAGGGTAGAAGTCCATCCCCAATGCTTTTTGCAGTTTTCCCGGCGTAATGTAGCCAAAGCCAAAGTTTTCGTAATCCGGCATAAGCTGATTCTCATCCGCAACACAGATCATATTCTCGCCGCTTTTTACAAGACCCACTATCTCTCCTTCGATTGCGATTCCCGCATAAGTAAGGGTTAAATAATCTCCGACACTCATCTTATTTGCCGATGCAAACTTGTCAGACAGCCAGATTCCTTCTGAATCTTCGTCGTATTCCGCTCCTTCTGTAACCAGCATGGTCGATACGGTATAATCCTCTGATACATTAAGGGATATTGACTTCTTAGTATCCTCGATTCCTACATTCACATTAAAATATCTTGTTGCTTCCTCTACACCGTCAATCCCTTGAATCTCTTCAATAACTTCTTTTGTAAAGCCGGTCTCGGAATAAATCCGAAAGTCTGCATAGTTCGTGTCTTCCAGAAAACTCAATGCATTATATTCAATACTTTTCCATTCAATATTAAAGCCTAAGAAAATACCCACACCAATGGCAATCATAATAACCATGGATATAAACTGGGATTTGTAATTCCAAGCCGTACGAAACAATTTTCTAATTAACATGACTACCACTCCACTTCATCAGCACTCATAGGTTCAGGCTGTTCCTCATAAGATTTAATTTTGCCATTTTTTACTCTGATAACAACGTCTGCCATCTTTGCAATATTTTGATTATGGGTAACGATTACAATGGTTTTACCATAATTCTTTGCCATGGAAAGAAGAAGCTTTAATACCATTACACCGGTTTCCGAATCCAGCGCTCCGGTGGGCTCATCACAAAGAAGAATTTTAGGATTCTTCGCCAGTGCTCTTGCAATGGAAATACGCTGCTGCTCGCCGCCAGAAAGTTCTGACTGGAAATTATTCATATGGTCTGAAAGCCCTACTTCTTCTATCATCTTTCTAGGATCAAGGGCATTCTTTGAAATTTCTTTTACAAGTGCCACATTTTCATATACGGTAAGAGTTGGAATTAAATTATAGAACTGAAATACAAAGCCTACCGTAGATGCACGGTAATCAGCCAGTTCGTTATTAGTTAATGTGGAAATATCTTTCCCGTTTACGATAATCTGTCCGCCAGTGGGACTGTCTAATCCTCCCAGCATATTCAGCAATGTACTTTTACCTGCACCACTGGGTCCCAGAATAACCACAAATTTCCCTTCCTCTAACTTAAAATTTACACCATCTAATGCTCTAAGTTCATGGTCACCAGATTTATACACACGAGTGACATCTTTAAATTCTACAATCGCCATCTTTATCCTCCTATGGTTACTTTTGCATGAGTTAGTCTAGTCTAACTTATGTCCCAAAATAATGCGGCTTCACAGTTAGTTGCCGCTAATCTTTGTTTATTTTACTGCCGTTACCGCACATTGTCAATTACCAAAAAGTGCAAAAAAAAACGCAGCAAATAAGCTGCGTTTTTATTTATCTACTAATCTCTAACAGTTTCTGGCGCATTTCACCTTCAATATTCTGAAGTTCTGCCTCTGCCAGTTTACGTTTTTCCCTGCCTTCGGACTGAATCTTCATAACCTCGTCCAAGGTAGAAATAAGCTGCTGGTTGGTCTGCTTTAAGGTTTCAATATCAACAATACCGCGCTCTGCTTCCTTTGCAGTTTCGATGGTTGCCACCTTTAAGTTCTCAGCATTTCTCTTTAACAACTCATTGGTCATATCAGAAACTTCACGCTGTGCTTTTGCAGCCTCTGTGGAATGATTAAGTCCGATAGCAATTACCATCTGGCTCTTCCACAAAGGAATAGTATTAACTAATGTAGACTGGATTTTCTCAGACATTGCCGTATCATTTTCCTGAATCAGACGAATCTGGGGAGCCATCTGAAGCGCAATAACACGGGTTAATTCCAGGTCATGTATTTTCTTTTCAAAACGGTTACAAAGCGCTGAGAAGTCCTTTGCTTTCTGGGTATCCTCAGGCAAACCGCTCTGCTCAGCCTTCGCAAGAAGCTCCGGTAATTCCACATTTTGAGCGTGCTCCAATTTCTGTTTACCTGCAAGAATGTACATGGAAAGCTCCTTGAAATAATTCAGGTTAAGCTCGTACATTTTATCAAGCATTGCCACATCTTTTAAAAGGGTAATCTGATGCTCCTCCATTGCCTTGCTGATTTTATTAACATTAACCTCTGCCTTATCATATTTTGCCTTCATGGTGGCAAGCTTATTTCCGCCTCTTTTGAAAATTCCGAGAATTCCCTTTTCTTCCTCGCCTGTCTCCAGGGATTTAAGTTCGGACACCACATCTGTAAGAAGCTGTCCGATTTCTCCCATGTCCTTTGTACGCACATTATTAAGTGCGGTCTCTGAAAAATCTGCAATCTTTTTCTGGGGGCCCGCACCGTACTGCATAATAGCCTGTGAATTGGTAAGGTCAATCATAGCTGCAAACTCATCTACCTGCTTCTGCTCCTCAGGAGAAAGAACTACCTTTAATTCCTCTTCCTTTGATACTTCTACAATCTCAGCCTTTTCCTCTGAAACCTCACTAAAAGGTTCGAAGGTCAGTGTAGGGCTTTCCTTTAACATTTCATCTAAATCACTCATTATTTTCTCCTCTCTATTTACCTGCCTGTTTAAAATTCTCATCCTCTGCAAGCCCTTCCTGGGCCAACAAGGTTTGAAGAACCTGTGCATCAGTAGTTACATCAAATGCATCATCCATAAACAAATCATCCAGAAGCTTTTCGAATGCTTTATTTATGGTATCTATGGTTTTTTCTATTTCCTGCTTTGCAGTTACAATGTTCTCACCCTGAATCTGCACTCCGTCAAACTCAGCATATGTCTGTACAAGTTTTAACGTTGTAGGCAGATAATAATCCATGAATTTCCTCATCTGAGGTTTCTTCTCAGGATGCCGCTTAAGAGCATCAAATATCTCTGCAATAACTTTCTCCAAACGATACAGCTTGTCCGAAATAGCTTCTCCGGGAATAACATCGTTAAGTTCCCGAAGTTTCCGTATATATTCCTGCCCTTCATTAATCATGGCCTGAAGTTCTGATGCATTGTCATTTAGGATTGCTTCATTTCCGGATTTATCCTCTGCATCCGTATTTTCCGGAAGCACTGCTACTTTAGAGGGAACATTATGGGCATATGCCTGTTTTGTCTCAAGATACTGGTTAAAGGTCTTATCATCAAGCATAAGACACGTGCCCTTATCATCCAGATGTCCTTCCGGCAACATGCCCATTTTAATCATCTTCTTCAAATCTCTTACAACATACCTTGTATTCCTGCCAATGTGTGCCGCCAGTTGTTTTATGTCACAGTAGGTTTTGCTGCCACACACTCTCATATAGCGTTTGAATCGGTTCAGACGCTCACGCTGTATGCAACCTGTTCCAAGCAAGCCCAGCGATATCAATAAAATAAATGCCGCTATCCCAAACCCAAGTACTCCAACAGCGCCTTCTGTCGCTATTGCCAGCAGACCAAACACAAGTGACAAAATCCCTGTCACACCTGTACCTATACCGCCAAACACCGTATATAATACACTTGACACCTTCCCTACAGGCTTTTGTGCTACTTTATAAGGTACTATTTCCTGCTTTGAAGCATTCACTTCCCTTGGAAGCTTTTTCTTATTCTCAAATGACTTTTTGGTTCTTGTTACACTTCTTGTAGCATTTTCAAGAAAATCTGTGGTTGCCTTATCGAGTTGCAGCCGCATTTCATCAAAAGCACCGTTTACCGTATCTGAAATATTTTCATTCAGTTTCGTAAAATCCATGGTTCTAAGTGCTTCATCCAAAGCCGTGCGGATATCATTACCTATATTGTTATAATCCTGATGATTACTCATTCCGTACACCTATCTGCTTTCAAAATACTTTTTTCTTGCATAAACTGTACATATTATACATTATTATAAACCACTGCGCATTAAAAAGATGGAAATTTTTTTAATCTTTCCCCAAATTCATTGTAGAAGTCGTCAGTTTCATACGCAGTCTGATAAAAGATTTGTATAATCAACATGGTTATTTTCTTTCTTAAACTCATGTCATCAACTACATTGAGCCTGTGTTGTATATTTTTCTGAAAGAAATGCCAGTTCTTTATAAACTGCTCATAGCGTCCGGGTTCTGTCACATCAATCCATTTTTTCACTTTAACCTTGGTCCTGTTTGCATATGTACATTCATTTACCTGCAAAAAATATTTGAAACCCGCGTCATCATATACCCTCCCAAGAGGGAATAGGCGGCAAAATCCCGGACGATAAGCATGTATGTTGCATCTTCCCTCGTCATTTAGAAAAGTACATTGTTCATTATCACCTGTCATCATAAGATATGGCAGTATTAGACCATCCACCACCCGGAGTGCTACATTTTCTTTAAGCAGTCCATCAAAGTTTTTACCCGTACCCTTAGACAAATTATAAATATCAAAGGGGTCCAAAATAACCGATTCACCCATTCCTCTGCAACAGTCAGCGCATCCCTTACAATCATTACATCCTGCTTTTACCAAATCGTTAATTCCGTATAATTTACCATCAGAAATTTCATTCAAATCTATTTCCCTTAACATTATAACACCCTGCCCTTTGCCATCTTTATATGTTCCATCATATGCCCTATATTACCTTCTCCCGCATACTTATTCATATCAAAAAAGTCACAATCAAGCCCTGACCAATACAAATCATTCTCATCTCCGCAAACTTCCACATCCCTTTTAAGACGCCCCACATATACTTCCAATTATATGGTTCTTTCCTACGCACACACATAAGAAGCTTTGTACATTCTTTATTAAAAACCGCAATGCAGTTAAGCTTTAACATTCTTATTTCCTCCCTCTTAATCACAGCCACGTACAATAGCTCTCAATTCCAATATTTTGGACGGAGATACCGATAACTCATCCACCCCCATCTTTAAAAACTCTCCCACAAGTGTAGTGTCTGCTGCCATATCCCCGCAAATTCCTGCTGAAATGCCGGATTTATGGGCATTATCAACGATATGCCTTATCAGTCTAAGCACTGCCGCCCTATTTTCTTCATAGTACTTGTCAAACATAGAACTCTGTCTGTCTGCCGCAAAAATGTATTGTGCCAAATCATTGGTGCCGATACTGAAAAAGTCAACTTCCTTTGCAAGTAAATCGCTTATAATAGCCGCTGCCGGTGTTTCTATCATAATACCTTCTTTTATTTCACCAAAGCCTATTCCCTCTTCTGCCAGTTTCTCCCTGACCTTTCGTAAAATCTGCTTCGCCCTTAACACATCCTCCATGGATGTAATCATAGGATACATAACCCTGATATTTCCAAAGGCTGCTGCCCTCAAAATCGCTCTAAGCTGAGTTCTATGCATACTTTCATGGGCAAAACTAAACCTGATTCCTCTCAACCCAATGGCCGGATTATCTTCTTTCATTTCCTCAATATACTCTGCCGTTTTATCCATTCCAATATCCAAAGTTCTTATAATAACAGGCTTTCCCTGCATCTTCACCGCAGCTTCTTTGTATATTTCAAATTGTTCATCCTCCGTTGGAGGATTAACTCTTCCCATAAAAAGAAACTCTGTCCTGAAAAGACCGATACCACCGGCATCATTATCTGATGCCGACACTATATCCTCTATACATCCTACATTTGCATTTATATCTATTACTGCTCCGCTTTTAGTCTCATTGGCCAGTCCTATCAATTCTTTCAACTTTTCCTGCCTGTCTCTTAAAAACATATTTTTTTCGTTAAGCATATCTGTTATTTCCTCTGTAGGATTAATGTAAACGATACCGTCATCTCCATCAATCGCGACCCGTTGACTCTGCCAGTCATCATTCATCACTATACCTGTTATGGCAGGAATGTTCCATAATCTCGCAATAATTGCAGTGTGTGAATTCACCGCACCCTTATTTACAATTAAACCAAGAACCTTTTCCTTATTAAGCTTCATGGTTTCAGCCGGTGTTAACTCATCAGCCACAATAATGACCGGTTCAGTCAGTTTCGCTTTTACGTTATCTGGGCTTAAAATATTCAAAAGTTGTTGTGCCACTCCACGTATATCAGCTCCACGTTCCCTCATATACGAATCTGACATATTTTCAAAATTACTTGCCAGCTCAACGCCTGCTTTGTAAACGGCGCTACCCGCTGACATTTTTTCTTCTTCTATTTTCCTATAACAACATTCTCTAAATTCAGGTGCAGTAAGAATCAGTTTGTTTGCCTCTAAAAGTTCCCTTTCCGATTTGCGCCCTTCTTTTAACAAGCATTCGCTCATTTCCTGAAGCTCTGCCATAAGGGATGTAACTGCCGAATCAAACTTTCTTTTTTCTTCATCGGTATTTTCTGCTTCTAAATATTCACAAATATGTTTATCTCCACTAAGGATCAGTACTTTGCCACCTGCAATACCTCCACTGACTCCTTTACCGTAAAATACCTTCATATCCCTCTCCCTTAATACTTACAAATACCTGTTCAACACAATTTTTCATATTCTCCGAAGCAACCTTCCTGCTCATGGCTTCTTTAAGAGAAATACCGGATTGCGTAATGAAAGCCGGGGTTGCAAACACCCTGCTGCATCCTTTATCGCCACACAAGGGATTTTGCACATCACACGCCACATAAAAATCACATTCCTTAAGCTCCTTCATGGAATTTTGAGTAGTTATTACATGCAGCTTTTCCAACCCGCTTGCCTATGCACTTTTATATTTCAAGAACGGTTCCTGTTTCAAAATAGTGAACCTTTTCCCCTAACACGTCCTGCAAAATCTCAAAGGCCTTATCCCCTGTACAATGTCCCGTATAAATATGCTCTACCTGACATTCCTTAAGCCTTGAAGCAAATTGTCTTGCCTTATCAGCCGAATGTTTCATTAGATGAAACCCTCCGATGATAGCATATATACGCTCACCGGGAAATGTAGTAAGTACCTCGTTAATAATATTGTCGGCGCCACCGTGGGAACAACTGTTAAACACCACAAGCCCTTTGTCCGACTTGAAAACAAGACTCTGCTCATGCACAAAATCATCCGGCAGAAAGCGCAAGCCCTTGCGTACATACAATTTCGCCTGTCTGCCTATATTACTAAGATTATCCGTCTTATGAGGAATAAGCCACACATTATTGTCCACCTTATAATCGCCTTCCACTAGGACTATTCTGTCACTATGCCTTTTTAACATGCCCCTGGGCACACCAATATACGCCTTAATCAAACCAAGCTGACTATAATAGCCCTTGTCACATTCACTTCGTATGTAAAGTTGTGCTTTCTTATTTTTCTCAAAAAAACAATCATATCCGCCGGAATGGTCATAATGGGCATGGGACAATGCCGCCACATCTATTTCCTCCAAATTAATACCAAGTTTCCCTGCATTATACACATATTTATCCGAACTTCCCGTATCGAGCAGATACTGTTTACCTTCAAAATCTATATGTACACATAATCCCCACTCACAAATAAGTCCCTCCGGGGCTTTATTCTCAATTACTGATGTAATTTTCATTTTAATTCTCCATTTTTCTTCCCAAAACTTCTCTTCAATTATTATACCGAAAAAGTTCTACAGTTATCAACAATAATATTAGATTCCATAAAAGATTCCACAAAAGAAGAGGAATGATATCACCTATCATTCCTCACAAATATATCTTACATCTTTCTATAATTTTTCTGCTATATCAAGCACAAGCCTCTCCGTTTTTTCCCAACCAAGACATGGGTCGGTGATGGATTTACCAAATACATGCTCTCCTACTCCCTGGGCACCGTCTTCCAAATAACTTTCTATCATAAGTCCCTTAACCAGTCTCTTGATATCACTGTTTTGGTTACGGCTGTGCACAATATCTTTAGAAATACGTATCTGCTCCAAAAACTTTTTGCCGGAGTTGTTATGATTTGTATCCACAATTACAGACGGGTTCGTTAAATTGGATTTTTCATATAATTCCTCTACCCTTAACAAGTCCTCATAGTGATAATTTGATATGCTTCTTCCCGCATAATCAATATATCCGCGCAAAATAGCATGTGAATAAGGATTACCCTCAGTTTCAACCTCCCATCTTCTGTAAATGAAGGTATGACTTGACTGTGCGGCCACAATAGAATTCATCATAACTGAAAGATCACCGCCGGTAGGATTTTTCATACCAACAGGCACACCTATTCCACTTGCAGTAAGTCTGTGTTGCTGGTTTTCAACCGAACGTGCTCCCACTGCTATATAAGATAACAAGTCCGAAAGATATCTGTAGTTTTCAGGATACAACATTTCATCCGCACATGAAAAATCATAATCACGTAAAGCTGCCAAATGAAGCTCCCTGATAGCTACAATGCCCTTGTACATGTCCGGCTTAGCATCAGGATCCGGCTGATGAAGCATCCCCTTGTATCCCTGCCCGGTAGTTCTCGGTTTATTGGTATAAATTCTTGGAATAATGATTATCTTATCAGAAACCTGCTCCTCTAATCTGCGAAGCCTTGAAATATATTCAAGTACCGGTTCGCTATGGTCAGCAGAACATGGACCAATTACAAGAATAAACTTATCCGATGTACCATCAAATACCGCTCTTATATTCTCGTCACGTTCTTTCTTTACCTGTACCATTCGTTCTGTTAACGGAAACTCCTCTTTTACTTCACCCGAAGTAGGAAGTTTCCTGTGGAAATTCATCTGCATTTCTAATTACCTCTTTTTACTAAAGTTTACAAATATCCGCCTCTGTTATCATCTTAAAGCCTGCATTTACAAGAACTTCTTCTGCCACGGCATTATCTTCCACACGAAGTACAACATATGCATGCTTTTCTGTACGTGCCATAAACGCATACAGATATTCCACATTAATATCTGCTTTATCAAGCACATTAAGTGCTTCGGTCAATTTGCCCGGAGCATCACCTATTTTTACACCTACCACATCAATCGGCTTAATCAGATAATCCTGTTCCTCCAATGCTTTTATCGCTGCATTCTGATCATTTACAATGAGTCGTAAAATTCCAAAATCCTTTGTTTCAGCAATGGATAATGCTCTTATATTTATATTGTTTTTTGAAAGAATATCTGTTACGGAAACCATGGTTCCCTTTTTGTTTTCAACAAAAACCGTTAACTGTTTAATTGCCATTTTGCTATCTCCTTTCGACCTTAGACTAAATTACGGTTATCAATAACACGTACCGCTTTGCCTTCGCTTCTTGCAATACTCTTAGGTGCAACAAGATGAACCGAAGGATTGATTCCCAGCATTGTCTTCATTGCATTTGCAAGGGATTTTTCCAATGCAAGTACATCTCCTACTTTATCTGTAAACTGTTCGGGATTCATTTCCACATTAACATCAAAGGTGTCTGTATTATTTACCCTGCCTACAACAATCTGATAATTAGGCTGATATCCTTCGTTTAATAAAACGGTCTCTATCTGGCTGGGGAATACATTTACGCCTCTGATAATAAGCATATCATCAGTTCTTCCCATAGGTTTTGCCATCTTAATCAGTGTACGTCCGCAGGAACATTTCTTACGTGATAAAACGCAGATATCACGGGTACGGTAACGAAGCAGCGGGAACGCTTCTTTATCCAGT
>CAZGSF010000026.1:0-22992 GCA_964528145.1 uncultured Lachnospiraceae bacterium
GTTTTTCAACAAAGAGTTTCTAATATTTCAAGACTTTTAAATTTTCTGTCCATAAATTTCCTGCAAAAATGCGAGCTGATTTCCTTAAGTTCTACCAAAACCTCTTCCGTCACCGCAAAAGTATATAATTTTTCGATAGGTGCTTTCCCTATAAAATCAACGGCGTATATTGTAGATTCCCGATATCCCGATTCCGGTGCTCCCGGAAATTCACCGTTTACGGCAATTGCCTTTATCTCAAAAATACATTTGACAAGCTCATTGGGTATTTTATCATGAAGAAGTGCCCTTAAAGACTGATACAAAAGTTTCAACAGTTGTAATTCATCATTATTTTCTCTTGTATAATAATCCGCCACTTCCAAAAAATACATTCCGTAATAGGCACTGATATAATCCGCTCTGAGTTCCTCAAAATAATTTTGAATATTAGCCTCCATTATATTATACGAACTTCTTCCTTCGTATAATTTAAATGTACCAAAAGAAAAAGGGTTGGTCGCTGCCATCAGACGACTTGTTTGACGTCTTGCTCCTTTTGCAAAGGCAGAAATCTTCCCTCTTCCATCCGTTAATATAACAACGCGCCTGTCGTATTCACCGACAGGCTCCGTCTTCAATATTATTCCTGTTACTACTACAAACTCCTGCATAAGAGTTCACTCCTAAATCCCTTACCATACTGCCCACACTCTGTGTAACAGACGCATCATCTTTTGTATCACCACACTCATTCCGGTAATTAAGATAATCACTTATGCTTCCGGTACTCATAAATTGTTGCCAGTAATTTGTTTCTTTCATCTTGCGCCCCCGTTCGTATTTTATACTAATAGAGTTCGCTTTTTACTTACTTTTTATTCGGAATCCTTTGGATTATAACCAAAGTTTTTCATAAGATAATCACTGTCTCTCCAATCCTTCTTTACCTTTACCCAAAGCTGAAGATTTGCCTGCATTTCCACTAATTTCTCAATATCTGCGCGGGCATTTGTGCCTATCTTTTTAAGCATCTGACCGCTTTTACCGATTATAATTCCTTTATGGGAATCCCTTTCGCAAATAATTGTAGCTTCTATATCTACAATGTTTTTGCGATATTTCATGCTTTCTATACTGACTGCAATTCCGTGGGGGATTTCCTCTTCCAAAAGTCTTAATGCCTTTTCTCTGATTAATTCCGCAACCAATTGGCGCATAGGCTGGTCGGTAATTGTATCTTCATCATAAAAAGGCTCACCATAGGGAAGATACTTAAATATACAGTTTATAAGTTCATCCGTATTCTGTCCCTTAAGTGCCGAAACGGGAACAACCTCAGCAAAATCAAGTTCCTTACGATAAACATCAATGAAACGGATTAAATCCTCTCTGGTCACCTTGTCAATCTTGTTGATTACAAGTATAACAGGGGTCTTGGTATGCTTTAATTTCTGTATAATATGCTGTTCACCTGCACCGATATAATCAGTAGGTTCCACCAGCCACAAAATCACATCCACCTCATTAATGGTGCGTTCTGCCACACTTACCATGTAATCGCCCAATTTATTCTTGGATTTGTGAATGCCCGGGGTATCCAAAAAAACTATCTGTCCTTCCTCAGAAGTATACACTGTCTGTATACGATTCCTTGTGGTTTGTGGCTTCTTAGAGGTTATCGCTATTTTCTGTCCGATTAATCTGTTCATTAATGTGGACTTACCCACATTGGGTCTTCCGATTAAAGTAACGAATCCTGATTTAAATGCCTTTGTTGTCATTCTCTTCCGCCTTTTCAATATTCTGTATAGCCTGTGCCATATATTTTTGCTTTTCAGCCTTTCTCATACTACGGCGTGACAGTTTTATTATAACAAAAATTATAACTGTTACTATAATACCCCATACCACCAGATATGGCAAACCAATAATCAATTCAATGAAAAACTCTTTAAAGCCGTTGATTACATCTTTTACGCTTTCGGTAAATCCTCTGACAATGCGCTCACCTGGTGTTTCTTCCACAACCGGTGTGAGAATTTCAACTTCATCAATATTCATGTAAACCGTGCTGTAGTTCACCTTGTTATCGTATGAACGAAGCTGCGCTTCCATACTTTCAATCTGGTATCTGACCTGAGACAGACGATTTTCGATTGTAATAATATCATCAACTGTTTCTGCAACCTCTAAAAGTTCAAGCAATCTATCCTGTTCAGTCACTAATGCCTTTTTGTGACTTTCCAAGTCTACATATGTAAGTGTGACATCCTCAACTCTTCTGTTTAAGTTTGTCACATTGGATACTCCCTGCATATTCTGAATAAATTCTTCCAGATTATCCTGAGGAATACGTATTGTAAGGGATGCCCATCTTAATTCTTTATAACTTTTGTAGGTACTTCCGTTATACACATCTGAATTTTCAATATAGCCGCCAAGGGCAGAGATTTTCTGCTCAACAAGTGGCATAAGACCTTCAAAATCCTGTGTTTCCACATTCATATCAACAGTTTTTATAAGTTTTCTTGCGGTATCCTTAACCTCAGCAGCTTCACCGTTTTCGGATTTATAATCCGCATCCATAATCTCTTCTTCTGCCACTTCTTCTGTAAAACCACCATCATGTGAATAGTAGTTAAAGGAACCGTTTGCAGTAGTTTCTGACATAACACTTTCAGTAGCCGCCGTATCCGAGGCCTTATATGAGCCTCCGCATCCTACACTGCCTAAAAGCACAACAAAAACCAATCCGTAACCTAAAAACTTTTTCAATAAATTTGTCTTTTGCCTTTTCATAATCATTTCCTCCCTTTTAGCTGCAATAGCTGCTATTGATATAAAAGATACGCGTATCACCATAGTATTTTATGGAAATAAATTCAAAAATAATTATTAATTATTAATCAAAGGACGGACAACATCAAACAACCTCTTATCCTTTTCAATCTTCTCGGCATTTCCAACCGCACATATGCAGTTCTGGGACACAAATGCCTGTATGATTTCGGCACACTCCCTGAGGGATTTTTCATCTGCATTAATTATCTCGTCTCTTTCCTTTTGAAGCATTTCATCCGTAACACCGGTCATATATCCGCTTAAGGAGAAAAGTCCTTTTGCCGACGGATTCATGGGGGTGTCCAAATCACTTATTGCCCCTATAATAAACTGTGTCATGGAACGTTCATCCACTTCAAAGGATGAAATGTAATCCGCTGCTTTTTCATATACATCCAGTGTATTAGAAAGATTAGGGTCTCTGTAGGATACAAAATAACTGTCTCCCGATTTACCGAAATTACACATACATCCATATGCTCCGCCTTTGACACGTACCTGATTCCAGAGATAATCGTATCCAAGCATTACCTTAAGAACCTTTAATACTCCGGTATACTCAAGTCCCGCATTACGGAAATTGCCGGCGCATGCCACATATTGAACCTGGGATGCTGATTTTAAACCTTCTGTTTCCTTGAACGGTGCGGCAACAAAACCTGATTGTTTTACAGGTTCCTTATACATTACTTTATTTAATTCTTCCATGCAGGGAAGCAACATGTCATATGCACTTTCCTCTGCAACCATATCTATCATAAGATTTTCCTGTCTGAAAATCTGCACCGCGAGACTTCTTAATCTTTCACATATAATATCGCCGTACTTATCAAAATCAGACTCCCACTTTTCTATCTGATTGTAAAATTCCACTCCGCTTAATTTCTCATTGAGAACTGCCGATGGTGAAAAATATGATAACGCCCTGTTTACAGCCACCGAATGTCCGGCACTCATCATCTGAGCCTGCATTCTGGACTTAGCCTCGGATATTATTTCATGAAGACGTTTCTTATCCGAGAAATCCGATGAAAACATCATTTCTTCAAACAACTTAAAGGCTTCGTTTATATTATCATATAAAACTTTCACTTTAAGCTCCAGGGTAACTTTATTCTTACTTATATCTTCTACTCTGGTATATACGTTTGTAACCGATGCCATACCGCCTGTTTTAATATGAATTTCATTGTACAATTCGCCGTAGGAATAATTTTTTGTATTAAGAAGTCCCAATACGCCTTTAAATAAGCCTACATACGCAAAATCCTCCTCAGATATATTTTTCAAATCAAAAAGCAGACGGACATAAGCTATTCCGTTTGTAAACATAGGATGATACAAAATTTTAACACCTGCATGTTCCCTCAAGTCATTGCAGAACTTATTTGCACTTTTTCCGATGTCCTCCCTTGTAAGTACGGGAATTTTGTCCAAATCCTCGGGGGAGTTTTCTTCTTCCTGCCATTCCTTAAGCTGCTTTGACTGTTTAACGATAGTCTGAAGTTCCTCTTTGGACATGCCTTGCTTTATTTCTTCAAGGCGCTTTGCCAGTGCCTTGTCACGTTTGGCGGTAAGTCCTTTTACAGGATTAAGCCGCACCATGGTTCTGTGATTATTATTAAGCAGGCATTCTTTTATGAGATTCTCAAAATAACCTTCTTTTATTTTCTGCTTTAAGACTGCAAAAGTTTCATTGGCTTCAATATGAAGAAAAGGCTTGGAATCATCATACATCCAGCTATCCAACATCTGAAGACCGTACATCAATCCCTTTGGATATGAACCAAAATCCGCCTCCCTGTATTTGAATTCATAATAATTAAGTCCTGCAAGTAAAGCTTTTTCACCAATGCCATCTTCCGCCTGTTGTGAAAGCACTTCTTCTATTGTGGCAAGAAATTCTTCCTGCAAGGAAGCCTTTGCCCCTTTTGCAATAATACTGAAAAAGGGCTGTTTAATTCCGTTCTCATAAAAACTGTATACATCCTTACCGATACCCTTATGAATCAGTGCTTCTTTTAAGGGTGCTCCCGGTGCAGAACAAAGAGCATAATCCAATATTTGAAATGCAATATATAATTCCTTATCCAAACCGCTTCCCACCGAAAAATTAAGCGAAAAGTACGTATTATCATCTACGGACTCTTCATCACCGATAGGATATTCCTTTTCAACAATCTTCATGGCCTCAAAGGGTGACTGCATGGATATTTCAGAATCAACCTCAAGACGCTCATACGCTGACAGATAATTTTTATCAATAAAATCCAGTTTTTCTGCCATGTCCATATTTCCATACAAATAAATATAACTATTTGACGGATGATAATATTTTCTGTGAAAATCCAAAAATTCATCATAATTCAGTTCGGGTATAACCTCCGGATCTCCCCCGGATTCAAATCCGTATGTTGTATCCGGATACAAGGAATTCATAATCTCCCTGTCAAGAACGTCATCAACGGAAGAAAATGCCCCCTTCATCTCATTATATACCACGCCATTAACTGTAAGTTCGTCTTCCTCACTCTCCAATTCATAATGCCAGCCTTCCTGCAGAAAAATATTCTTCTCACTATAAATAAAAGGCTTAAATACCGAATCCAGATACACATGCATCAGATTCTGAAAATCCTTATCATTGCAGCTTGCAACAGGATAAACAGTCTTCTCCGGATACGTCATTGCATTAAGAAATGTATTAAGGGTTCCTTTTGCCAACTCAATAAAAGGATCTTTTACCGGAAAATTCTCTGACCCCATCAAAACAGAATGTTCCAAAATATGTGCCACACCGGTACTGTCAGCAGGCGGAGTCCTGAATCCTATATAAAACACTTTGTTTTCATCATCATTTTGTAAAAGAGCAACACGCGCCCCTGTTTTTTTGTGTTTAAGCAATACACTGTCAGAATTCAAGTCTGCAATATATCTCTTCTCTATAATTTCATATGTTTTTAAATCTTCCAATCTCATTAAAGCGCCTCCAACCATTATACTAATGATATATTACCACCATTGCTTAAAATTATCAAAATAAATTAAGAACCGGCTCGAATGCAAGCATTCTCGCCGGTTCAGTGTAAAAGGGGAATTTTACCGATATTCAATGACTCTTTCGAGTCTGCCATCCACCCATCGGTGAACTACTTCTGTATAATAACAGATTGTGACAACAATTGCAAGTACTTTTTTTATTTTTTTACATTTTTTTATTTTTTAAATCATCATAAGAGGTTCACACGACAGTTTCTTTGCATTCATGTCCAACATAATTTCATACATTTTCTTACTAATTATGTAATAGCGATTATAAGAATCCGAAAACACTTCTTCCGTCATATTTATATCTTCCAAATTCTCCTCCCAACTTCTAGGTATATAGAATGGGTGATTTATGTTATAAATACCATGCCATCTTTTCATCTTACAATACTCACACTCTTTGTACACATTCCATCCATTTAGCTCCGCGAGTGATGGCAACGTATTTACAGCTTCCATCTGGTAAGCAAGAATTTCTATTCCTTTTATATCATACACCGGAAGTAGTTTAATATTTGTTAATTGTTCCTTTTCAAAAGCTTCTTTTAATTCCTTTGATATTACATATCGACCATCGTAAGACATTGCAATTACTCTATTTTTTATACTACTTTTTCTAATTCTGTAATTTCCAATTTGCGTTTTTCGGCAACGGGCGTTTACACAACAATGTTCATACACTACATTTTCTTCATATAAAAGTTCCACCTGACCCCCTGAACACTCTAAAAGATAGTAGTTTGCTTCATTCATTTCTTTTTTTGTAAACTTATGCTGATACATCAAATTACTATAGAAAAAAGATTTATATTCTTGTGCAAATTCTAATACTTCTTCATATTCTTTCGTATCAATCGGAATCATATATATATTATCCGCATTTTTTACCCTATATTGCTCGCATTTTTCTTTCAATATATTGGCCGCTTTTTGCACATGCTCCGGTGCTCTAAACGGATATTCCATTGTACTTACATGTATTGGACATCTCAAATATGTTTTCATAACTCACATCGCTCCTATCGACTTTAACCAACTATTTACTGCTTCCAATATCTGCGGATAATCCTCATATACACTTTGTGCTTGTAGATTTAATAGTGTTGATAAAAAAATCCCCTGTTTTTAATGATGGTGCGCCATCTAAAATCTTCCTTCCTAATTATCCCCTTAACAGTTTGCTGATTTTTTCACCTTTTATAGATATGTCCTTTATAAACTTTGATTTTAATAAAGATTTATTGCGCAACTTAATATATGCCAAGAACTCCTTAAGGCATTTATATATCTCCTTATAAAATTCATCATAGGTGACAATTTCTGACCATTCGGTAACTTCATTTTCTGTAAATATACAATTAATTTCTAGTAATTCTCCGGGATAAAAATCCAGTCGTAATAAATTCGTTGAGAGTAAGGCGATTTTATATTCCTGATTTTCACTAACACGAATCGCAGCCTCTGCTAACTCCAATATGGCATATTGAATATTTTCGAACCATTCTTCTCCCGGAAATAAATCTCTTTGCGGACAAAATCCCACCGAATGGTTATTGATACACAATTCAAATCCGCCATATATTACATCATCAATTTGAACTTCCGCTAAATTATCTGTTATTTTCCAATTAATATAAACCATTCTATTTACCCACTAATAATTCAATCCAGTATCATAGGAGGTTTTTATTAATATCATTCGTTTACACCAAATGTGTACTCTCGTTCCTAGATACTTAAGCAAACAGAAGACCTCTTCGCTTTAAATTTCTATTAAAAATATCCTTCTTCCATTGCTAACCTTCGCAACTCCTCCGCAATAGCTTTAAACTCTACAAAACGAATAGCTTCCAACAATGCTGAATTTCTCTCATATATATTAGCTAAAAATGTTTCCATATTTTCCAACACTTCATTTACCCATTCTTTATAAGGTATAGATGCCCTTCCACTTGTACCCCAAGTATCCACTCGCCTCGTAGTCAATCGGACTTCTCTATCTGGCTCTAATTCTAGTTTTAACAAATTTTCTGTCAATAACTGGATTTGATATTTTTCACCTTTACAAACGGCAATCGTTGCTTTTCCCAACTGCTCTAACAGGTATAGAATATCTTCACACCAAATCTCTCCCGGAAACAATTCACGTTTTGGACAATATCCAATATCTATTCCTTGAATCGCCAATGAAAATCCTCCATGTATCGTTCCCCAGATCCGTTCAAATCCCATTGGCTCCATAAGTTCCACATCATCTATTATTTTCCATCTAACTATTTCATTCATCAATTTCCTCCTTGTATCAGATGTACTAAATCTTGACAGAGGACCAATCTGCCTTTGCACATAAATCTATTCGTGGTTCAAACCATTCCCATAAGCCGATAAGAGATTCAGGAGTCTTGTCCAATACAAGAAATTTCCCTGTTTCTGTTATATAATTCTGAAGTCTACAAATTCTTTCATCCATAGTATCTATATACCATCGATAATATTGTTCTGCCTGTTTCTTTTTCATTTCCTCAAATGGAACCATAATAAACGGCATTATCATTTCCTTATATAAAAAACTCCCAAACAACCGATTCAACATCTCCTTTTCTCATTAAATATACATCTTTCAATATTTGTGTTTTTATTCTTTGACTCAGAATATTTGTATGTCTCACCCGGATGTGATATTGCCAAAGCTTCTTCTCCTGTTTTTCCTCTCTCATAGATTGGAATACTTGCATCGACTAAATCATCTAAACTGCTGTCTCCATCTGCCGTATCCATCTGCAACCATGAAATCACACCATTCGGTAAGTTCTGAATTCCCAGATACCGATACATTTGAATACCTTGGAATACTCCAAATTTTTTTACATAGTATGCCAGCCCATGAATATTGGCAAGAACAACCGGAGTAACCTCAGAAGCAACCACAATTGCAACAACTAATGCTCCCACCTGAGCTACGGCTGTTAACACTGTATATACATCACATACAGAATAGATTTCATAAGATAGGTTGATATCTGCTTCCGACAAAACCTTTCCTTGAAAGAAACCGCTTTCAGTTCCTTTGGGAACTTCACTCCAATTCTCATTCCACCATATACCGCTATGCTTATAATAACGACTTTCTCTTCCGGCAATTTTCCGGAATACACTTTCCCTTGTGTCTGACGACAAATCATGCATATATAACTTTGAACCTTCATTGTTAATAATAGCAATATACGTCAGTTCCTCTATGGTAAAATCTTGATTTTCATTATTCGTTACATTTTGAATAATCTTCTGAAACTGCTCTAATAATCAAACGATGTGCAACTTATATTATACCATGTTCTACCATTTCCGTAGCACAAACTTCTATTTCGTTATCAGATATTGTTTCTTCGCTCATAAACTGTTCTTCTGCCAAATTATCCGATATAGTGTCTCCTGTTAAAACCTCAATGACTTCTTCTTTCACACTTTCTTGTGCATAAACCGGCACATTAACCATATTAATGCTCATTGCCACTACAAGCATAAACACTAATGAACTTTTCCAAATTCTTTTCATTTTATCCATCCTTTCACAAATAAAAAAAGTTGCAATGAATAAACATTGCAACCGAACCATCAATATAATAAAATCTCCCCTTTTATCACTTAGACTTCCTGCTTTGCGTCCTTATGTTTCCATAAGTTTGCCTATTTGTATTTGTTTTTTTTACAATTAAACTATAGTTTTTTTAATAATTTCCCCTAGTCAATTAACTTGCTAGCTTGCTAATTCATTGAAAACAACGTTAGTATATTACATTTTTTACAACTTGCAACATTTTTACCATTTTTTTCTTACCAATTTTTCTTACCAACTTGATCAATATTTTCTACTTTTTTGCAAATCAGCCTATAAAACAACTGAAATCTACTACATTTCTCCCTAAAATTTATGCAGAAAATGTCATAAGTGATAACTTGGAAATAATTAATTCCTGTATGAATACACCATGATTTTGCTTCCACTCCACATCCTTAGACACAAAATCCTTAAGTGCCATGGTCTGCGTGGTGTATACTTTTTTTACTTTACCAAACAAATTCTTCTTTTCAGTCAGGACATTAATTTTAACTTTAGCCTTCAATTGACAAAAGCATTCATATGTAAATCCTTCGTTTGTCATATAATACAGATGACTTTCCAGGGAAGTGTCCATATCCAGATCCTTACATAAATACCGTTCTGCTATTACTTTAAATTTAAAAGGAACCTCCTCATCATGTATTAATTCATTATAAGTAAATTTGGCACCGAAAGCCACGCTTCCCGTATCCTGCATTACATATTTGTAATCATCATATGATTTCTTATTCATATCCATATTAATAACAAACTCCTAATTATCTTTGGTATTTTCAAGCCCTGTGGTATCAAGTTCTTCTATTCTGTCACCGCATAAACGGATTGCTTCAATAACAGATTTAAGAGAAATGCCTTTCTCATGTGCCAATTCCTCCGGGGTAACCTTACGGCCCATATCCTCTGCCATTTCCCTTGCCATCTCTGCAACCTTATTTACCTTATCGGCAAGCTTCTTATCTTCTTTTTGTTCACCGGAATTTTCTTTAATATATTCTTCCATGGCATCCATCATCATGCTTCCAAGCATCCCCTGTACCTCTGAAGGCTTCTCAAGACAGTCAATCATATTAACGCCCATCGCAAGTGCCACATTACCTTCACCGATCAAATCCTCAAGGAAAACTCCTTGTCCGGCATAAAGTTTTGCCACCTCGGCAACATAAGGAAGATAAATTTCTATTAGTTTGTTTCTTGCATCCTTATCTCCTGCCATGGCTGAAATTGTAACAGCTTCCTTCTGTCCGTCACTAAGAGTTTCCAGGTCTGCCACCTCTTCAAGATATTGATTTAAGTAATCAATCTCCTCTTTTGACAGATACTCCTCCGGGTCCATTACTTCCCCGATGCCTATACCGTTCTTTTTTAGATATTCTTTTACAAGTTCCTTTTGGGAATCATCCATATTAAAATCAAATTCCGCAAAAATTTCAGACAATTGGATTTCACTTATTTGTCCACCCTGCTCTTTTCCTGTATCCTTAATCCGCTGTAACGCCTGTACAAACAATTCTTCTTTATTCATAACAATTCTCCTGATTACTAATTACCACTCACATGCTGATGCGTAAACAAATGATCCTGACAATATTCATAATTGCCGGCACATTTAGAACAGAAACGGAATTCCAATTCCGGATTGCTCTCATCCGTTCTTCCGCAAATGGCACATTTATGCCTTGTTACCTCAGGACGCTTGCGAACCTGACTGTTATACTCAACCCGACGCTTCATCTGCCTTGGCGATACAAGCCTGCGCCTTTTAGCACCTACAAAAAACACTACAAAATTCGCCAAAGACGCAATCATGGCTATTTTGGCAAAAACACCGCTTTGGAAGAAGGACAAACCAAGCAATACCGCATATGCTATCCCAAGCCATTTCACTTTAATAGGGATAATAAACATAAGAAGCACCTGTGCCTCCGGAAATGTCGCCGCAAATGCAAGGAAAATTGACATATTAACATAGTATGTTGAAAAATTAAGTGCCCCTAATTGAAAGAAGTATGCTGCACCCACCGTACTTATCAGGTCACCGTAAAACAAATACCCTACAAGCATACTTACAAAGCTTCCTGCTATGGTAAACAAAAGTCCCGAAAAAATATAAACATTATATCTGTAGGTTCCCCAGGTTCTCTCCAAAGTAGTTCCTACAGAATAATAAAAGAGCATCATAATCAATAAAGAAAGTATATTACCGCTTTGTGGCGGAATAAGCACCCAGGTTACCAGTCTCCATATTTGTCCCTTCAAAATCAAATACGGGTTAAGGGTGAGATAATCAAACACTGCAATATTAACACTTTGCAGTATATATCCTATTCCGTAGCATACGATTAAAACAAGCGATAAATTCCGTATTGCATATTTTCCAAATTTTCTTTCAAAATTACTCATTAAAATTTCACCCCGATAATAAAATATCCCAGATATAATTGTCTGTTATTTAGTACAGGATATATTCTAGCATTTTAAAAAAAGAAAGTAAATGTTGTATATTTTTGTTTATCAAAATTTTATTATTTCTTAACGCTTTACGTAATTGCAATTTGAAAATTACAGGAGTATAATGTTAAATTGTGTCAAAAAACAACAATAACTTTTTGAGTTTTATATTTATATTATAAATCCATCTTACTTTAAGAAGGGACAAAGCAATATGAATAATACATATAATACCCTTGGAATTGATATTGGATCCACCACAGTAAAAATAGCCGTTTTGAATGAGGATAACACACTTTTGTTTTCTGATTACAAGCGTCATTATGCAAACATAAGAGAAACCTTATTTTCTCTTTTACAGGACGCCTACAGTAAACTTGGAGACATGGAAGTTCATCCCATGATTACAGGTTCCGGCGGACTTACACTTGCAAATCACTTAAAAGTCCCCTTTGTTCAGGAGGTTATAGCGGTCGCTACATCCTTAAAAGAGCTTGCTCCCCGAACCGATGTTGCCATTGAGCTTGGCGGAGAAGACGCTAAAATAATATATTTTGAGGGCGGTAACGTAGAACAGCGTATGAACGGAATCTGCGCAGGCGGTACCGGCTCTTTTATAGACCAGATGGCATCCCTAATCCAGACTGACGCCGCCGGTCTAAATGAATATGCCAAAAATTATAATTCATTATATACAATCGCTGCCCGTTGCGGCGTTTTTGCAAAGACTGACATACAGCCTCTAATCAACGAAGGCGCCACAAAAGAAGACTTATCCGCTTCAATCTTCCAGGCTGTAGTAAACCAGACCATAAGCGGTCTGGCTTGCGGCAAGCCAATCAGAGGGCATGTGGCATTCTTAGGCGGTCCCCTTCACTTTTTAACAGAGCTTAAAGCTGCATTTATACGTACTTTAAAGCTGGATGACGAACACATAATTGATATGGATAATTCACACCTTTTTGCAGCTATCGGTTCAGCATTAAATGCAAAAAAAGATGTACATTATACAATGTCTGAAATGGTAAAAAAGCTCTCCGGCGATATAAAAATGGAATTTGAGGTTGAGCGTATGGAACCTCTTTTTGCCGACGAGTCCGAATATAAGGAATTCAAAACCCGCCACGAAGGACACCGGGTAGCCACCGGTAATCTGGCTTCATATAGCGGAAAAGCATATCTTGGAATTGATGCCGGAAGCACCACTACAAAAATCGCCCTTGTGGCAGAGGATGGCTCCCTTTTATATTCCTTTTACAGTAACAACGACGGAAGCCCTTTAAAAACAGCTATCCGCTCCATCAAGGAAATTTATTCCTTATTGCCGGAGGATGTAAAAATAGTCCGCTCCTGCTCCACCGGGTATGGTGAAGCACTGATGAAAGCAGCTTTTCTTTTGGATGACGGCGAAGTTGAAACCGTTGCCCACTACCACGCTGCCGCATTCTTCAATCCTGAGGTTGACTGCATACTTGATATCGGCGGTCAGGATATGAAATGCATTAAGATAAAAAATCAGACTGTAGACAGCGTACAGCTTAATGAGGCATGTTCCTCCGGCTGCGGTTCTTTCATAGAAACCTTTGCAAAATCCTTAAACTACAGCGTAGCTGACTTCGCTCAAGCGGCTCTTTTTGCCAAACACCCAATTGACCTTGGCACACGTTGTACCGTATTCATGAATTCAAAAGTAAAACAGGCCCAGAAAGAAGGCGCATCCGTTGCCGATATTTCCGCAGGTCTTGCTTATTCTGTTATAAAAAACGCATTATTTAAGGTTATCAAAGTATCCGATGCTTCTGAACTTGGCAAAAATATTGTTGTCCAAGGTGGAACCTTTTATAACGATGCGGTTCTTAGAAGTTTCGAAAAAATTGCCGGCTGTCAGGCTACCCGTCCCGACATTGCAGGAATTATGGGCGCTTTTGGTGCCGCTTTAATTGCAAGGGAACGCTATGCTGACGGATACGAAACCTCCATGCTTTCCATAGAGCAAATAAACAACCTGCAATTTGAAACCAGCATGGCAAAATGTAAGGGCTGTACAAATAACTGCCGTCTTACAATCAACCGTTTTTCCGGCGGCCGCCAGTATATATCCGGCAACCGTTGTGAACGTGGCCTTGGCAAAACAAAAAATGAAAATAATGTGCCAAACCTTTTTGATTATAAGTTAAAAAGACTCTTTTCTTACGAGCCCCTTCCTGTGGATGAAGCAAAACGCGGTACCGTAGGTATTCCGAGAGTCTTAAATATGTACGAAAATTATCCCTTCTGGTTCACCTTTTTCACCAGACTTGGTTATCATGTGGTACTCTCTCCAAGCTCTAACCGTAAGATATACGAGCTTGGCATTGAATCCATCCCCAGTGAATCAGAGTGTTATCCCGCCAAGCTGGCACATGGTCATGTAAGCTGGCTGATAAACAAAAACGTGGATTTTATATTCTATCCTTCAGTTTTCTACGAAAGACGGGAATTTAAGGAGGCTAACAACCACTACAACTGCCCTATTGTTACCTCTTATTCGGAAAATATTAAAAATAATGTTGAAGAAATAGGACGTGGTGAAATTGCATTCCGCAATCCCTTTATGTCCTTTGAAAGCATTGAAACAGTAAACTCTGCCCTTATAGCAGAGTTTGTAGAAATACCACCTGCCGAAATAACCAAAGCCGTACAAATGGCATGGGATGAAATGGCTTCTGCCCGTAAGGATATTCAGTTAAAGGGCGAAGAAGTATTGAAATATATGGAGGAAAATAACAAACGCGGTATTGTTCTTGCAGGACGCCCCTATCATGTTGACCCTGAAATCAATCATGGTATTCCTGAGCTTATCACCTCTTATGATATTGCAGTTTTAACTGAAGACAGTATTTCTCATCTGGCCACACCGGAACGTCCTTTAATAGTATCTGACCAATGGATGTACCATTCCAGACTCTATGCTGCGGCAAGCTACGTTAAAACCAGGGAAGACCTTGATTTGATTCAACTTAATTCCTTTGGCTGCGGGCTGGATGCAGTTACCACGGATCAGGTTAACGATATCCTGTCAGGCTCGGATAAGATTTATACATGCCTGAAAATTGACGAAGTAAATAACTTAGGTGCGGCACGCATCCGTATACGTTCACTACTCTCTGCACTGAGAGTCCGTGAAAAAAAACAACAGAAACGCACCATACGTTCTTCTGCAATCGAAAAAGTACTATTTACGGAAGAAATGCGTAAAGAATATACCATTCTTTGTCCTCAAATGTCTCCCATACATTTTGACTTGTTGGGACCTGCATTTGCAGCCTGTGGCTACAACTTTGTTGTTCTTGAGAATGATAATAAAAGTTCTGTTGACGTAGGACTTAAATATGTTAATAATGATGCCTGCTACCCTTCTCTTTTGGTAGTCGGTCAGATTATGCAGGCACTTTTATCCGGCAAATATGATTTATCAAAAACCGCTGTAATCATCACCCAAACCGGTGGCGGATGCCGTGCCACCAATTATATCGGTTTCATAAGGCGTGCCTTGAAAAAAGCTGATTTGGGGCATATTCCCGTCATTTCACTTAACCTTGGCGGAATCGAATCAAACCCCGGATTCCATATTAATCTTGAAATGGGTATAAGAATCGCATTTGGAGCTGTTTTCGGTGATATTTTCATGCGATGCACATATCGTATGCGTCCTTATGAAAAGATTAAAGGTTCCGTAGATGAATTACATAAAAAGTGGCTTGAAAAGACACGTACATTCATATCAGGTAGGAGCCTTAATTTCTTTACCTTTAATAAAATGTGCCGTCAAATCATCAGAGATTTTGACGCAATAGAAATAACAGATATAAAGAAGCCCCGTGTTGGAATCGTAGGTGAAATTCTGGTTAAATTCTCTCCTGCTGGCAATAACCATCTTGTTGAACTGCTGGAGTCAGAAGGCGCTGAAGCTGTGGTTCCCGATTTGCTTGATTTCCTGCTGTACTGCTTCTACAACCAGATATATAAAGCAAAGCATCTGGGCACAAGCCGCAAATCAGCACGAAACGCCAAACTTGGTATATGGGCACTTGAAAAGCTTCGCGGAGCCGCTTCCAAAGAGTTTGCAAAAAGCAAACACTTCACTCCGCCCGCTTCGATTTATGAAACAGTAAAAAATGCCGAACCCATTGTTTCCATCGGCAATCAGACCGGTGAAGGCTGGTTCTTAACAGGTGAGATGGTTGAATTAATACATAGCGGTGTAAACAATATTGTCTGCACCCAGCCCTTTGGCTGCCTTCCCAATCACGTGGTAGGAAAAGGTGTTATCAAAGAACTCAGAAAGCACTATCCGCTCTCGAATATCGTGGCAATCGACTATGACCCCGGTGCCAGCGAGGTAAATCAGCTTAACCGAATCAAACTGATGCTTTCTACTGCACAAAAAAATCTTGAGCAGGAAAAAGAATAAATTGTTGTTTATAAAACTTAAAAAAGTGAGGGAATATTATTTTCTATTCCCTCACCTTTTAATTTATCAAAAAAATTCATTTATAATTCGTAAGGCGTTACCTGGTATACATAGTAATTTAACCAGTTTGTGTATAATCCGTTGCTGTGGGCTCTCCATTGCAAGTTAGGTCTTTGAGTGTCATCATCATTAGGATAATAATTTACCGGTACATGAATTGGCAGACCTTTATTCTTGTCACGTACATACTCATTATGCAGGGTAACTCTGTCATATTCGGGATGTCCCATAACAAATATCTGCTTGCCCTGGTCAGCCATGCAAAGAAAAACTCCTGCAATATCAGACTCTGCAAGAACCGTTAGTTCCTCACATGCATGGATTGCGTCTGCAGACACCTTGGTATGTCTTGAATGAGGTGCCATAAAATAATCGTCAAATCCTCGTACCAATGGTGTTTTTCGATTAGAAATCTTATGCTCATATACTCCAAAGAGCTTTTCATCAAGCATTTCCTTCTGAAGTCCGAAATGATGATACAAAGCTGCCTGGGCTCCCCAGCATATATGAAGTGTACTTGTTACATGAGTCTTGGTCCAGTCCATAATCTCACATAACTCATCCCAATAATCCACTTCTTCAAATTCCATCTGCTCCACAGGCGCACCTGTAATAATCATGCCGTCATATTTATTGCCTTTAAGATTATCAAAGGTATCATAAAATTTATTTATATGATTTGCTGATGTATTAATGGAAACATGACTGTTTACCTTCATAAAGGTTACATCAACCTGCAGAGGAGTATTAGATAAAGCTCTAAGAAGCTGTAATTCTGTTTCCTCTTTAAGGGGCATTAAATTCAAAATACATATCTGCAAGGGTCTCACATCCTGATGTATTGCACGATTTTCATCCATTACGAAAATATTCTCATTTTCAAGAATTTCCTTTGCAGGTAATTCGCTTTGTGTTTTGATAGGCATTAATTACATCTCCATTTCCTATACTGATTCTGTACTTTTATTCTAAATATTCTTTCATAAAATCTTCTTCTGTCATAATCGGAATATTTAATTCTTTTGCTTTTTTATTTTTAGAGGATGACGAGGTAATGTCGTTATTAATCAGTGCCTTGGTTTTACTTGTCACACTTCCCGTAACCTTACCGCCACGCTCCTCTATTATTGACTTAAGCTCATCTCTGTTTGCAAAATGATTAAGACTTCCCGTAATTACAAACGCAAGTCCTTTAAGTGCATCTGCATTCTCACTAACCTGAGGTTTCTCAATAGTAAGCTCGGGCAAAAGATTCATAAGTACCTTTTTATTATCTTCATTTTCAAAATAATCCTTAAAAGCCGTTGCGATTACTTCACCCACACCATCTATGGCACTAAGTTCCTCTACATCAGCGTTTCGCATTCGCTCTAAGTCATAATCAAACTCTTTACAAAGCATTTTTGCATTGGCAACTCCAATATTAGCAATTCCCAACGCATAAATCAAGCGGGATAATGTGGTATTACGTGCATTTTCTATACTTTCATACAAATTTTGGTAAGATTTTTCACCAAATCCTTCCATTTGAACTATTTCTTCCCTGTGTTTTTCAAGCTGGAACAGATCTGCAAATTCATGGATAAATCCACGTTCAATTAATTTTTCAAGTGTTGCCTCTGAAAGACCGTCAATATTCAAAGCGTCTCTGCCTACAAAATGTGTAAATGACTTAATCTTCTTGGCAGCACAATCCGGATTCGTACAATAAAGTGACTGCACTTCACTTACACTGCGAATCTCAGTGACTCCACCGCAAACAGGACAGTTAGATGGAATTTCAACATTATTGCTACAGGTCAAATTCTCATTAATCTGTGGAATAATCATGTTTGCCTTATAAACCGTAATTCTATCTCCTATTCCAAGTTTAAGTCCCCGTAAAATACTGATATTATGCACACTTGCACGACTTACCGTAGTTCCTTCAAGTTCTACAGGTTCAAAAATTGCCACCGGATTAATAAGACCTGTACGACTTGCACTCCACTCTATCTCTTTAAGAGTTGTCTCTTTAAGTTCGTCTGCCCATTTAAAAGCAATTGAATCTCTGGGAAATTTAGCAGTCCTTCCTAAAGATGCACTATATGCCAAATCATCATACATAAGCACCAAGCCGTCAGACGGTATATCGTAATCCTCAATCTTTTTTTCAAAATCCGAAATCGCATCTAAAATAGTATCTTTATCCACCATTTTATATTCAACAACATCAAATCCCTGCTCCTTTAAAAAATTAAGCTGTGTTTCTCTGGAGTTATTAAACTCAACATTTTCAGAAGTCACAAGAGAAAACGCATAAAATTTGACATTTCTCTTTGCTGTAATCTCATTATTAAGCTGGCGCACGGAACCGCTACAGAGATTTCTGGGGTTTTTATACTTATTCTCTTCCTCGGGAATTTCTTTATTAATCTTTTCAAAATCAGAATAACCTATTACCGCTTCTCCCCTTACCACAAGATTTCCTTTATATGAAATGGATAAGGGTACATTCTTAAATGTCTTTGCATTATTGGTAATAACTTCACCAATTTCCCCATTTCCACGGGTTACAGCTTTTGCAAGTTTTCCGTCATAGTACGATAGTACTATGGTTAATCCATCCAATTTCCAGCTTAGAATTGCAGACTTATCCTGCATCCAATCACGCAATTCTTCGCGATTTTTGGTCTTTCCGAGAGACAACATCGGACTTTCATGACGCTCCTTGGGAAGCTCGTCAACTGCTTCATAACCTACATTTACAGTAGGACTATTTGTTAAAATAACGCCCGTTTCTTTTTCAAGTAATTCTAACTCATCATAAAGCGCATCATACTCTCTATTGCTCATAATCTCTATATCTTGTGCATAATATGCTTTGGATGCCGCATTTAGTTGTTCAACCAACTCTTTCATACGCAAAAGCTTTGCTTGATCACTCATTTCAAACCATGCCTCTCTTTGCCCTTAATATTAATTATTGCTATCCTCTGTCCAAACCTGCAAGCTTATATAATTCTGCAAGTTCTGCTCCGGTAACCTCTTCAAATTGTCCTTCCTGCAACCCCTGCAAGGTCAAATTCATAATTCTTACTCTTTTTAACGTTTTGACTTCATATCCTAAGGTTTTACACATTCTACGAATCTGTCTGTTGACTCCCTGAGTCAAAACTATTCTGAATGTAAATTTACCTATTTGTTCTATCTCACACTCTCTGGTAGTAATATCCAAATCCTTTAGATAAATACCATTTGCCATTTTCTCTATAAAAACAGGTGTTATCTCTTTATTTACCTTAACTAAATACTCCTTTTCATGCCGGTTTGCGCCTCTCATCATACGTTCAATGAGGTCTCCGTCGTTGGTAAGTATAAGAAGTCCTTCCGAATCCTTATCAAGTCTTCCGGCGTAGGTAACTCTAACGGGGTACTTTATTACATCTGTAATCTTATACCTTGCGTGTTCATCCCGCTCTGTGCAGGTAACACCAACCGGTTTATAAAAGCGCAGAACTACCTTCTTATCACGCCCTGAAAGTGACTTACCGTTTACTTGTATATTATCTGCCTGTGTAACCTTCTGTCCGTTTACGGCAAGTCTTCCGTTTACACTTATTCTTCCCTCTGCAATCAGTTTATCTGCATCCCTTCTGGAACAGATACCACATTCTGCAAGATATTTATTTAGCCTGACTTCTCCCATATCTGCTCCTTAAGATGTTTTAAACCACAATATATATTATAACCATCCTTGTTAGCATGGTCAATCATTTGAAAGTAATCTTTTATTTATTTCGCGCCACCACTACGCTCCCTACGAAATCCGCTCTGTCCGGGTAATCGCTTACTTTGGCGTTTATCTTCCCGTCGCTTATCGGCATTCTTCTTACCTGCCATAAAACTATGTCTTACTGTTTTCTCTTTTGCCCTGTCGCCTTTTATTTTATCGCCGTGATGCTTATTATTGTAATCTCTGCTTCTTCTTCCCTGACTCTTATTTTGTTTTCCTCCCTTTGGATTCGTTCCCTTTCTTCTCTGCTCCTTTTGAGGTAAACAATCTCTTATGTCCGGGATTTCCTCATTATCTTCACCTATATGCAAACGAAGTAGTGCCGCCGCAACATCAGTCATAGTAATTTCTTCTGTGGTGCAAGTCTTTTCAAGGTATCTCTTCAATTGTTCCAAATCCGCCTCCTGAGTTAACAGATTCTTTGCCTCATCTACAACCTTTTTAGCCTTCATTGATGTAATCGAGTCTGCTGAAGGAACCTTCTTTTCTTTCATTTTAGTATTACAAATTCTCTCTATTTCACGAATTTTGTATATTTCACGTCCTGATACAAGAGTAAATGCCTTACCCTCTTTGCCCGCACGTCCCGTTCTTCCTATACGATGTACATAATACTCAATATCCTGCGGAATATCGTAATTAATTACTGCTTCCACATCATCTACATCAATTCCTCTGGCTGCCACATCGGTTGCAATAAGTATTTCAAGATTACCGTTTCTAAAGCGATTCATCGCCACATCCCTTTGATGCTGTGACATATCACCGTGCAATCCCTCTGCTGAAAATCCTCTATTTTTTAAATCCTGATTTAACATATCCACCATTTTTTTAGTGTTACAAAAAATAAGTGCACGATGAATATCGTAATATGACAAAAGTCTTGCCGTAACTTCTTCCTTATACTTGCTACGTACATAATAATAACTCTGTTTAACAAGTGAAACCGTAAGCTCTTCTTTTACCACACGTACCATAACGGAATCGGGCTTTTGATATGTACCTGTTATATCAAGTATTGCCTGCGGCATTGTCGCAGAGAAAAGGGCTGTCTGATGGTCTCCTTTAATTTCCTTAAGAATAGTCTCCATATCCTCCCTAAAGCCCATATTAAGCATCTCATCCGCTTCATCAAGCACAACCATACGAACCTCATCCATACGGATTGTATGGCGGCGCATATGATCCATTACACGTCCCGGTGTACCAACAATAATCTGTACTCCACCCTTTAATGCCTTAATCTGCTTATATATCTCCTGACCACCATAAATGGGGAGTACACGTATTCCATGCAGATATTTGGCAAAACGTCTTATCTCTTCTGCCGCCTGCATAGCAAGTTCTCTTGTGGGACATAGCACAATTCCCTGTAAAGCCCTACTCTTAGGATTAATGCCCATAACAAGCGGAATACCGAATGCTGCTGTCTTACCTGTTCCTGTCTGAGCCTGCCCTATCACATCTTTACCTGTAAGAAGAATCGGGATAGCCTGCTCCTGAATGGGCGTCATTTCTTCAAAGCCCATATCCCCGATTGCACGTAATATTTCCGGTGTCAAATTTGATTCAGTGTATTTCATTAAAATCCTTGCCTTTCTAAACTTAAACCTTATTTGTAATTTTTACTTTACGAAAAAATGGCAACACCCGTCATGAAGAGTGTTGCCAACTTTTATGAACCTTGTTCAGTATATAGTAGTTTAAAACATCTGTCAACCGACAAAAGCCTATATTATATCAAATTTATCGCGCCGGAATTACTGACGGGTAGATAAATCCGTATATGGTGCAAATTCAAGACGCACAAAATATCCCTTGTCATGCTGACACACCGGACAATTATTAGGTGCTTTAAAGCCTTCAATTACAAAGCCGCAATTTAAGCACATCCAGCCGGTTTTGACATCAGATACAAATAATTTATTCTGTTCCAATAAATCTGCAAGCTGTCCAAAACGATCCCCATGCAATTTCTCGATTTCAGCAATACAATGAAAAGAATGTGCAACCTCCGTAAATCCCTCTTCCATGGCCTTGTCACCAAAAGTTTTATACACAGGCTCATGCTCCTCGTATTCATTATGCTGCGCATAGCGTAAAAGTTCTATTACGCTGTCTGTAATATCCACAGGATATCCACCATCCACATGGATTGTTTCTCCCGCAAGCGCTTTTAGATGATTATAGAAAATTTCCGCATGTTCCTTTTCCTGATTGGCAGTAAATTCAAATACCGCCTGAACAACATACAAATTCTCCTTTTTCGCCTGACTTGCTGCAAACGTATATCTGTTTCTTGCCTGACTCTCTCCTGCAAAAGCACGCATCAGGTTATCCTTAGTCTCACTGTCCTTAAACTGAACTGCCATATTATTACCTCCTACGCTACAAAATCAAAAGCATACTTCTTATAAATCTTTTACTAAAAATGCTTTTTTATGCAACGTTATTATAAATAACATGTGTTCTATAATTTTTCTTCCAATTCCTGCAAAGATTTATAGCCATATAATCCGGCTGTATTAGCCATTGTCATCTCTGCAAGATTCTCATTTTTTCTGCAAAGCTCAGCAACAAATCTTCCATACAAATCCAAGGTATCCTCAGAATATGTTCCAAGTTCTCCCCTTAGATAAGTTTCGTATGAAGTATTAAACAAGGAGTCCTCCGACGTATGAATACTTCTTGCATTGTCCGCCGCCTTAGGGAAACGTGTTGCAAAATCTTCCATCCATGCAACCTGTATCTTCACAATAGCTT
>CAZGSF010000027.1:0-19846 GCA_964528145.1 uncultured Lachnospiraceae bacterium
GTGCCTTGTTGGATACGGGAGCATATATACCAGTGTGGACTGATGCCGAAGAAATTCTTGTTTCAGGTTTAGGTGCTACTTTAGTAAAGAAGGATGTACCATTTACAGGATTTGGCGGAGTTGCTTATGGCAATTTATATCAGGTTACCATTAAGGTAGGAGATTTGGTTTTTCCTAATATGCATATTGTGGCAAATAGCGAATTAAATAATTCATATAACTTGATTTTAAGTGCTACAATGTTTGATGGTTTGATTTATGAAATTAATACCAAGACACATAAGTTGAACATTACAGTTCCTAATGATGAGAGTAATGTCAGAAACTTAAGAATTGAAGATGCGAATGGTCATTTACACGTTCTTTGCAGTTCTGACGAAGAAGGTAAGATGGAATAAATTTTTCAAGGTAAATGTAAAGTGGCGGGGAACTCTACTGATTTTTGAAGTTCTCCTGCTTTTTACTATTTTAGATGTTGGTACATGTGTATAGCCTTTTTTCAAAATAGTGGAAATAGCTGTATATGTGTACAGCCTATAAAATGTTGGCACTTGCCGACAGCAGCCGACCAGGCAGCGAAACTGGCGAAAATGAACGAATAGGAACGAATAGCACGAACGCGACAGAAATAAAAATGGCAGAATACGCAAGCTTGCTTGTAGTAGACTGTCTTTTTTGTTTCGGTCATGTGAGTCAAACGAACCACGAGGAAATGCGAAGCATTTTCGAGTGAAGCGTTCGTGCTATGAGTGCAGAATAAAAAGTAGACATAGAATCTTGCTTGCAAACGTATTGTTTTCGGCATATAGTCTAGAGATTCATGCCGAAAAAGGTCTATGCAGAAAAATTCTGTCATCAGGTACAGTCGCAACTTCAGTTGAGCCTAATATATGATTGTTTTGTGTCGATTATAAAGAGAAATTTCTCTATACAAAAAAATAGTGTCATCAGATACATTTTTATTCATATTTTTGTACCTGACAGTAGAATTATTTGGTATAGACCTAAAATTACATTTATTATATTCAGATTTTCAGGAAAATGGTATCTGGTTAATATAAAAAATCATATAGACCCTATTGATATTATAGGAAGTAATGTTTAATTATGTTGCTTACAAGTTCAATACTTAAAGGATTTTGTTTGGTTTCAAAAGTAGTGATTAACTGAATTGATGGATAGATTCCATGAACAGAATATTGCTGTAATTTCATGTAGGCATTCTTACAGTATTGAGGATCATCCATTAGTCCAAAGTGTTCCCAATAATACGTTTCTCCTGTTAAAGGATGGCGGATTGTGAAATCGGGGTAGATAAGCCAATCCGCCAATTGCAGTGCACATTCATAGCGGTATGGAATTTTATTGGTATGCAGTAGTAGATCAATGATTGCTTCTGATTTTGAACGGACCAGATTTTTTGATGCACCTTGATGAATAAGATGTTCGGGATGGTTGGGATTCGTTTGGTAGGGGGTGTCAGCCCATTGCGACAGTTCTTGGGATAGAGGAGTAAAAAAGGAGGAAAGCAATTTTGAATATTCGGGATGTTCCGTAAGTAATTCATTAGCATGTCCCGATTGGTTGTTGTGATGCCTCATATAAAAATCTATCGCGCATAACTCCTGTGCAATATCTTCTTTTTTGGCAGATAGATATTTCTTTATGGCAAGTTGCTGGGCTAATTCTATATTTTTTCTGGGGATATAGGTTTTTTGATGTCCATCGCTTTGATACCATTTATAGTATGAGGGGGATGATTGGGAACAGATAAGCTTTCCCTTGGGAAGCGTGGATAATTGAGATTCAATTGAAGTCAGTTCCTGTTTTAGCCGTGATTGTTCGACTAGCATTTTTTCGTAAAACGTGATAATTCACCTCCTTATTTTTTATTTGATGCGGGAATTAAGTTGAGTGAAAAGTTCTGAATGATTTGCCTACATGTGAGTAGGGTGAGATGATTTTAAATGGATGAATAATTAATAACATATTGTACTATGAGAGTCAATATATTGAAACGAATAATTTGGAATGATGTTGTATCGGTACATTGGTTATGAAAATATTATAAAATAAATGTTCTTGCACAAAAAACATCGGTATTTTACAATAAACCATATAATTTTGAAGTTTTTACGTGTATGTAAAAGAATTTTTACATACATTTTGAGTAATGTAAAAGGAAATTGATAGAAATATATTCATTGTTTTTGTATATTGAGTATGCTTCGGTCAGGGGCATGAATAAAACGAGGTGGATAAAATATGGAAATTGGAAGCAAACTCAAAAATGCACGAAACGAAAAGGGTGTAACCCAAGAACAAGCGGCCGAGTTACTTGGTGTTAGCAGACAGACTATTTCAAATTGGGAAAATAGTAAGTCTTATCCGGATATTATCAGTGTAATAAAAATGAGCGATATCTATTCTGTAAGTTTAGACCACCTGCTAAAGGAGGACAAAACAATGAATCAGAATTATCATGAATTTTTGGAAGAAAGTACAAACGTGGTAAAAGCTAAAAGAAGTTTGGGAAAAATTATACTGCTTTCTACATACTTTGTTCTGTGGATGGCAGCGATGATTATTTTTGGGCAAATTAAAGGTTCCGCCACCGCAGGATTTGACGTTACCTTAAGATGGATATTGTTACCTTTGCTTTTACTTGTATCTACGGTAATTGTGGCTAAGAATAATTACTGGGGAAAAGGGAACTGGATTTGTGTTATCGTTGCAGCTATTACGTTTCTTACGGTTCCCTATACCCAATTTGTAGAGGAAATGGGAACCGCCACATTTATTTTCCGTTTTCCGAATCCTATTTATATGTTGATAGGAATTGTGGTTTCTGCTTGCGGTATCGGAATAGGGACTCTTTTGAATAAGAAAAAGTCTGATATGTAGAAAGTAAAGATTAAAATTATTGTGTTCAAGGGAAAAGGAAGTGACTGCTAAGCAGGCATTTACTTTTCCCGGCGCGATACCGATAAAATCAAAAGTAGGAAGTGCATTGACACAAGGTGGTTGGAGTTTGGATGTAAAAGAAGTAGATAGCTTTGAAATGTGGAGGTCATAATGGTAAGAATAGCAACTGTAAATGATGCAGAGCAATTAAGTATTTTAAATGATGAATTTAATGGTGAGGGAGAAACAAGTATAGATAATATTAGAAATTCCCTTATAAAAAATAAGCAGGAAGTTGTTATTGTTGCCGATGAAAATGATTTGCTAGTTGGTTTTGTTTGTGTTCAGCTAAAAAAATCGTTCTGCTATGATGAAAATATGCCTGAAATTACAGAAGTGTATGTTAATCCAACTTATAGAAAAAGAGGAATTGCAAGTGAAATGATTGCTTTTGCAGAAAAATATTGTAGTAAAAATTATTCACTTCACAAATATGAACTTCTAACCGGAAGAGAAAATCTTGCTGCACAATCTTTATATAGCAAACTTGGATATGTGGATGATAAAGAACTTCATTTGTCAAAACGAATAAAGAAATAAGCAAATCATTTGTAGATAAAATATAATCTGGCTTTCTATGGACGGAGGTACGTTGTTTTGAAAAAATTACGCATTATTTCATTAATATTTCTTGTAATAACATCTTTTGTCAGTTTGGACTTATTGATTAACTTATTAGGCTCAATGATACCGTCAATGAATGATGGCATTGGAGTACATAGTATTATATGGGGCAATTTGTATTTTGGAGATAACAATTGGTCACATGAACGCTTTTTCAATGCTTTTGTTATAAGTTCACTAATATCTTTTGTTATATTTGTTGAAAATATTGTTTTGGCTATTTATGATATTATATAGAAAAATAAGTAAACTCAAAGAATAACGAAAAAACATTTATTGCATCTCAAAATATAACATGATATAGTAAATATACATCTGATGAAAATCTACAACCTCAATTTCAAAGGCGGTTTAAGTCTTGGCGTTCGCCAACATTTTTCACAGAAAACTAATTATAAGTGTTGGCAGAAATAGACACTGCGCGCGAATTGCACGAATATGTAGAAAAAGTGCGAGTCCAACCGGAAGTGAGGATGGAATATATGAAATTTGATGATATCATTGCATACGAAAGACGTGGTCAGATTAGGGACTGTATTCTTGAGATTCTGGAAGACTATGGTGAAATAGAAAAAATGTAAAGGTCTGTCATTAGTAACAATACATCTCATGAAAAGAAAAAGAAGAAAAAAAGCATGGTTTTTTAAGAAAATCACTAAAAAAATAATATTAATACTAATTTGTTTCTGCATAGTGTCCTTTGGGGCGAAATCAGTCTTAACTGAGAAAATACCGGATACGTCAGATAAGATGCAGGTACACTTCATTGATGTGGGACAAGGGGATGCCACGCTGATAACCTGCGGTAATGAGGCAATGTTAATTGATGCCGGTGATGATTCAAAGGGCACGGCGGTTTGGAGTTACTTGAAAAGGCAAGGCATCAATGAATTGAAATATCTTATTCTTACCCATACTGATGCAGACCATATAGGCGGTGCTGATGTTGTTGTGACTAAATTTGATGTTGATACAGTATTTATGGGAAACTTTCCGAAGGATAACCATATATACCGGGCGTTATTGGATGCGCTGGAATATAAGAGACTTAAGTGGAGCACGCCCCAAGTAGGAAGTAGTTATACGCTGGGGAATGCAAGCATTACTATTATAGCCCCGAATAAAGAGTATGATGTGCCAAATAATACCTCAATTGCCTTGATTATCAAGCATGGAAATGACAGATTTCTATTTACCGGTGATGCTGAAGAAGAAAGCGAAATGGATATTCTTGAAAACGGAATGGATATTAAATGTGATGTGTTTAAGGCAGGTCATCACGGAAGTTCCACATCCAATACGGAGAAATTTGTGCATACAGTATCGCCGAAATATGTTATTATAAGTTGTGCAAAAGATAATGAGTATGGGCATCCCCATGCCGGCCCCATGAATTTATTTGAACGCATGGGGATTAAGATTTACCGTACCGATAAGCATGGAACTATTGTTGCCACATCCACAGGTAATAAGATTACGTGGGACTATAACAAATAGGATATAAAGGACAAGAATATGAAAAAGCAGGAAAAGACTAATGTAATGAGAATCTTGGAACAAAAGAAAATTCCGTACGAGAGCCATACTTATGATTCCACGGAAGCCATTGCCGGAATGGAGGTTGCGGCCGTTCTTAATCAGGACCCGAACCGGGTATTTAAGACTCTTGTTACAGTGGCACCATCCAAGAAGAATTATGTATTTGTAATACCGGTATGTGGCGAACTTAATCTTAAAAAAGCAGCTAAAGCTGTGGGCGAGAAAAGCATTGAAATGATTAAGGCCAAGGAGTTATTGCCTCTTACAGGTTATATTCACGGAGGCTGTTCACCCATAGGAATGAAGAAATTTTTTACAACAGTTATACACCAAACTGCCAAGGAATATGATACAATAATGTTTAGCGGAGGCAAGATAGGATATCAGGTGGAATTATCATTGGATAATCTTACAAAAGTGATTCCCTATACATTGCAGGACGTTATATAATTAGAAATAGAAGATGAAAGAGAGATTTATTATGAAAACAATTGAAGAAATCAGAGCCTTTTTTGCAAATGATAAATTTGCTACCGATGCAGGTGCTTACATAGAAGAGGTTGACGATTGTTATGCAAAGTGTTCAATGAAGATTGATGACCGACATAGGAATGCCGTTGGTGGAGTTATGGGAGGCGTACATTTTACACTGGCGGATTTTACTTTTGCGGTTGCAACAAATTGGAAAAAAGCAGGTGTGGTTTCTTTAAATTCAACGATTACATATCTTGGCACAGTAAAAGGTGACGAACTGATAGCAGAAGCATTTTGTGTTAAGGATGGGCGCAACACTAATTGCTATAGAGTTGACATTCATGATAATTTTATGAATTATGTGGCAACGGTTAATATAACCGGTTATAAAAAAGAATAGCAAAAAAGATTTTAAGAGAACAGAAGCCGGAAAGGCAATGTCATTTAGTTAGTTCGGATTTCGTTAAGTTAAGGGGCAAATTTTCGAGTTTGCTCCTTATATCCTTTTTCGTAAATAAATTTATCATTAAGTTTGTCGATTTTATAATGTGAAAATTTATAGAAATTTTATGGACTTAAATGTGTTTAGGAGGTATAATATAATCAAACAATGTGTTAAGTTTGCGTGGCAGAGTATATTATATAGCAGAGAACACAACAGAGAGTATGAACGATTTAGAGAGATTAGTAGAGTTATTTTTTTCATTACAGTAAATAGAGAGACGATTTTTAAGATATTTTAGCAGAGAGAAAAGAGAGAGAAGAAACTACGCACACGAGATAGGCATCCCTACATAGTAGGTTTGTTTGTCTTGTTTTTTTATGCACATTGTCAATATCTGTAATGAAACGAGGTTTTGATAATGAAAATCGTAAATACTACTCCAGAGGTGCTAAAGCACCAAATTAAAGAAGCAATCGCAAAGGCGGTTGCAGATTATAGAACGGATTATCCAAACGATACTGGCTTTACACGCAAGTGTACTCTAAATATGGAAACCATGGTTAATCTTTTGCTTTCCATGCAGGGTGGAAGTCTAAAAAAGGAATTATACGATGCAGGGATAGATGTTACCGCATCCGCATTTGTGCAGCAGCGCAACAAATTATCTTGGACTGTTTTTGAAGATGCTTTTGAACATTTTAATGCGAATTGTAATGATGTAAAAAAATACAAAGGGTATCGTGTTCTTGCGATTGACGGAACTACTGTAAACATGGCAAGAAACCCGAAGTCCGACAGTTTCATGCAGAATGACAGCAATCCAAAAGGTTATAATCAACTGCACGTCAACCCTCTGTATGATGTTCTGAATAAAACGTATCAGCATTGCATCATACAGCCACAGCCTAAAATGGATGAAGTAGGCTGTCTTGCGTTCTTTCTTTCGTGGTATGACTTCAAAGAAAAGACGCTAATTGTAGCTGACAGAGGCTACGAAAGCTACAATACCATAGCACACTTCATAGAACATCCTAACGTAGACTTCCTCCTTCGTCTTCGCCAAGACCGTTCTTCAATGAGGGAGATTAGCAAGTTGGCTATGACTGAATTGGACGTAGACGTTTCCATGACTATAACGACCACGCAGACCAAGGCGGATAAGACCAAGGGCTACATTTTTGTGCAGACAAGAAAGAATGAGGACAGAGTATATAGTGATAAGACAAAAGCATCACGCTTCGATTTTCCAACACCCTATCCCATGAAATTCCGTGTGGTCAGAGTGTTGCTTGATACTGGGGAATACGAAACACTAGCGACTAGCCTTCCACGCAGTTTTACACCTGCAGAAATCAAGGAATTATATCATGCACGTTGGGGCATAGAAACGTCATTTCGCGAATTAAAGTACGGAATAGGACTTGTGAATTTGCACGGAAAGAAAGACGATTTCGTGAAGCAGGAAATATTTTCTGCAATGCTTATTATGAACTTCTGCAATCGCATTGTAAATGAAATTGTGATTACGCAAAAGCAGGAAAACATATATGAATACAAGGTCAATATGAAAATGGCAATGTATTTATGTCGGCAATTTTTTCGCACGGAAAATGCAGATGAGAAAAAGCTGATAAGGGATATTGCAAAATATCTTGAGCCAGTACGTCCAGACAGACGAGATATAAGAAACATAAAAGCTAAATCATTTGTAGGGTTTGTTTACAGAGTATCGGCATAAAAAGGACGTGGTACTTTTTAGAATTTCCGATTTTTTATGCAAATAAATTTTGACTTCCAAGAAATATTCTTTACATCATATATAAAAGGTTATATTTTGTGGGAAATATGCAGTATAAAAACGAAACTATATAACCGAAACACAAATAATGTGTAAAACACTTGAAATGGCTATTAAGCTAATGAATTTATATGATATGGAGGAAATTTAAAATGTTAGTATTTTTTGGTTTAGATAGAGAACGTGGAGAAGCATTATTGAAGAGTCAGAATAATGTGATTCCAGAACATAATGAAAAAACGGTAACAACATACATGTATAAAAATGATGCTATAAAGGCTTTAAAGAAAAATATGCGTCATATTATAAAAAGCGATAAATCTAATCAGCATCCATTCATGCTTTTTGAATATAATGTTGAGAATGAAAATATCCGTTTTGATATACCAGAAGGCAATGATAAGGTTGATAAAATGTCTAAGATATTCTGTCCTAATGACTTCCCTATGGAAAATTTGTTGACCGTCGAATCGCTATATTTCTATTATGACAAAAATAATAGAATAAGATATAAAAGATGTAGCAAATATATTGATCCAGAAATTCTTGAAGAACTTAGAAAAGAGAATGAACGATTATTTAATGAGATTTAAGAGATTTAGCATTTATGATATTTGAAGAATTGACTTGAGGAGTCGAAAGAAAATCTGAAATTTTTTTGATACGAAATGTAGAAAAGGCACTTCCTTTGATGGGAAGTGCCTTAAGTTTATAGGCAAACTGTATTAAAGCAAAGCATTTTACACTGATGAAGTAAGCGGTTTTGACCATAACCAAATAAAATAATTTTTGGTTATAAATGTTAAGAATTTCTTAAAGCCATTTGATAAGACACTTTAGTATGCTAAAATAAACAGACTACCTATGAAACACTAAATCTATATAAATTGGTTTCGCAACTGCTAAGTTGCGTTAAGGTGGTGGTTTGCAACTGCTGTTGCGGATATAATAAGACTATAATCGATTATAAAATATTACATGGAGGAACTATATCATGACTTTAGGAGAACAAATTAAACACGCAAGAGAAAAGAAAAATCTATCTCAAGAGGAACTGGCATTTCAACTGGGAGTAAGTCGCCAAGCAGTTTCAAAATGGGAAAATGGAAGTTCCCTTCCCCAAGGTATTAATAAAGAAATGCTGACCAAAATCCTCAATATTGAAATAGAAGAAAATACGGTTACAAAAAATGGAAAAATGGGATTAAGGGAATTATTAGGATGGATTATTGCTATCATTTTGGCAATCATATTCCTAGTCGTATGGATACATAATAAAAACTCTGATACAATAAAAGTTCCTAATATAAAAAGCATTACTTTTTATGATTGTAATCAAGACGTGGTTATGGAAGAAGCATTGTGGTACAATTCAGCACAGATTGAAAGTATTCTAATACAGTGGGAAGGCGGAACTCCAGATAATATAAAAATGTTCGCAACACCAAGCGGAACCGAAACAATGAGCGAGACAGAACTGCTACTTACAAAAGTTGTTTTAGATGGAGACACTGTTGAATTATTGGATGCAGATACACTAAAAGATAAGTTTATGACGCATGTTTATTTTCAATTAGATTTTGGAGAAAATATTGTAACCTCTGATATGTACAATGTATTTTATGATGAAAATTATACCCAATAAATCCTGGAAAAATTTCAAACAAATAAGGCACTCGTAAAAAGAGACCCCACCCATTTTAAAAATGGATGGGGAATTCTTTTCCTAAAACACTAACTAAATGACATTGGCCGGAAAGGGTCTGTTCTTTTTTTGATGCATTTATTAAACAGAATAGCATATTACGCAGATGGAAATACTTAGATTATTATTAAAGCCGGTAGAAGAGGTATAGGATGATTAAAAAAGTATTGGCTATCTGTATTATTATTGTTCTTATAGGTGGATTTTTAATGCAGTGGAAGCATTATGCAGAATTAGAAGTATATAAATCACCTAATAGAGAGTGGATGGATATTACACCTATTCTTGAAAAGGATGTATGGGACGAAACGGATTACAGGACTATTTTTTACCAGACGGGGCTTGGAAGACGGGCAATTGATACATTGTCGCCGGAAGAGAAAGAAGGAAAAATACTTTATGCACAGACTTCTTTTTTTAATTCTCCCACTATTGAATGTACCAAAAACAGCATTATTTCATGGCAGGAACAAAATATAAATGGTTTTGTTCCGGATATAATAGGGATAGAAAACGGAGATATACTGGTTAGTTTTTGTACGCACACCTATGGGTGGCGTAATGGTCATGTGGGGATTGTGGTTGATGCTAAAGAAGGTAAAACCCTTGAAGCCATTGTGATGGGACAAGACAGCTGTATTCAAAATGTAGACAAATGGAGAAGATACCCGGCATTTATTGTATTAAGACTGAAGAATGTATCTAAGGAGAAAAGAGAGGAAATTGCGGAGTATGCTCTTGAGAATATGAAAGGAATACCCTATGGGTTTGTTACGGATGTGGCAGAGCATATTATAAAAGGTGAATTTGAAATAGGTGATACCGACTGTTCACATCTTATATGGAGAAGTTATAAGAATTTTGGATATGATTTGGACAGCGACGGCGGTATTATCGTTACGCCAAGAGATATTGCGGAAAGTCCCCTTCTGGAAGTGGTACAGGTTTACGGCATAGATATGGATACAATACGTGAAAAAGAAAAAGTATTGGACGAGGTAGGGGATAGTGGTATAATACCATAGTAAGAATGATGGGAGTTTTATGCAGATTTGATGCATGACGCAGTTATTATGGGGCACAGTGAGGGATAAATTATGATTAAGATACTTATTGTAGAAGATGAAAAACCTATTGCAGATTTGATTTATTTTAATCTGACTGATGCGGGATATCAGTGTGAAAAAGTTCATGACGGAATTAAGGCAGCAGATTTGATTGAAAAGAACAGATATGATTTGGTGCTGCTTGATATAATGCTTCCGGGAGCGGACGGATACGAATTGCTTGAATACTTAAAAGAGTATGACACTCCCGTTATATTTGTTACTGCAAAAGCAGATGTAAAAGACAGGGTAAAAGGTTTGAAACTTGGCGCGGAGGATTATCTTACCAAGCCCTTTGAGATTGTTGAACTGCTTGCCAGAGTTGAAACTGTACTTAGGAGATATAATAAAAATGAGACCCGGTTAAGTTTTGCGGATGTTGTGGTGGACACAGAGGCTCATGTGGTATATCAAAATGGTAATCCGGTAAATCTTACCATGAAGGAATATGCTATTTTGGTATTGTTTTTACAGAATAAAAATATTGCGCTTTTCAGGGAAAAGATTTTTGAAAAGGTATGGGAAGGTGAGTATACAGGAGACAGCAGAACTGTCGACCTTCATGTGCAGCGCATGAGAAAGAAACTGGGGTGGGAAAAACGTATTGTTCCGGTCTACAAGGTAGGATACCGCTTGGAGGATGTAGATGAAGTTTAGGTGGAAACTGTTTTTTTACATGATGACAATTGTCACATTAGCATATAGTATCAGTGGAAGTCTGATGGTGACGGCTACTTTCCGCATAACTTATGACAATAAGGTGGAATTTGCCATAGATGAGCATGAGATTTTGCAGGATACTTTTATTATGGTGCTTTCACATATGTCCCATTCCATCACGGAAGAGATATGGAGGCAGGTGGCCAAGGATTTAGATGATACCAGTAAACGGGATGCGTTTTATTTCTGGCTGGGGTCAGAGGATGGAACGGAAATATATCAAAGCTACTCCATGCGTAAGGAAAAGGTGCCGGTGTATAAGGTGGATGAAGGCGAGAAGGAGACAGGGTGTTATCTGTATTCTGACCAGAGCCGTTATTTTCTGATGACCCGTTCATGTATATCCTCGGACGAGGGTATTGTGTATTTACATATTGTTCAGGATATTTCTGACGTGTTTAAAAGCAGGGATGACCAATTGCTGATTTTCTATCGTATTATGGCAGGGGTTATGCTTTTTACGGGATTATTCAGTTATATAATTGCATATCATCTGACAAAACCGATTTCAAGACTTTCTAAGGTGGCACGAATGATTTCAGATGGAGATTTGACTGTACGTGCAAAGATGGATACCACGGATGAGGTGGGTGAACTGGCAGCAGATATTGATGAAATGGCGGAGAGCCTTGAAGCGAACATAGAAGAGTTAAATGATGCGGTAAGACGACAGGAGGACTTCGTGGGTAACTTTGCACATGAACTTAAGACGCCCCTCACATCCATAATCGGTTATGCAGATATGCTTCGTTCAAGAAAGCTTAGCCAGGAAACGGTATTCAGTGCGGCAAATTATATTTTTACCGAAGGTAAACGTTTAGAGGGAATGTCTTTCAAATTATTGGAGCTTTTGGTAACCAAACAACAGAATATTACCATGAAAAAAATTGATGCAGAGTATTTCTTTGATGAAATCAAAGGTGCATTAAATCCGGTTATGCAAAAGGACGGGGTGAATTTTGAAGTTGATGCAGAAGAAGGATTTCTTATGGCTGACATGGATTTGCTCAAGTCAGTGTTATTCAATCTTGCGGATAACGGAAGAAAAGCCACATCTGGAAGTTTGGACCCTTGCGTGGTGATAAAGGGTAAGGTTGAAGGGACGAATTATATAATATCCGTAACGGATAACGGAAGCGGAATTCCTAAAGAAGAAGTGGATAAAATAACGGAAGCCTTTTACATGGTTGACAAATCCCGTGCAAGAGAGCAGGGTGGTGCAGGTCTTGGACTGGCACTTTGCAAGCAGATAATGGAGGTTCATGAAGGAACCATGAATATAATAAGTAAAGAGGGCGAGGGCACGACATTTGTGCTGACTCTGAAAGGAGGGTCAGATTATGAATAAACTGCAATCGGCAATTATCTGTCTGGCAATTCTTGAGATTATACTTTGTTGTTTTATTATGCCTGCACTTTTATTCAGGGTACAGGAAAAAGAACTGACAAGAGGCGTTCAGCAGGAAGAGATTGAGTCGGTAGATTTAAGATCATATGAGAATGCATTTGTTGCTACCGGTGTAAGCGGACTCAGCTTAGAGCAAAAGGTTGATATTGCCAACAGTTATGACAATACCGTATCAAGTATTTATTTGGAAAAGGGCGAAAATTTCAGTGCAAACCAGATTTGTTCCATTGCATCAGGTGAATTGGAAAAAATCTGCAGTTACTATAAGAAGGTTTCACCCCTGATGAAGCGGCTGCTTGATATGAAAATTCATGAACATGTACAGGCATGTGGTATTTTCCTTGAAAATGAAAGTCATGATGAAATGGCAGATGACATTGGGTATGCAGATGTTGAAACTGTGGATGAAGTAGATGTGGATCTTGATTCTGTATATGTTAACGGCGATAATGAAGTCAGGGTTGAGGCGTTAATGTATATTAACAGTTCTGAACCTGATCAGGCATTTGTGGTGTGGCAGATTTGTTATTATAATCCGGAAGAAGATGCTACATTATTCCTGCAGTTCGATGATGAGACCGGTAAATTTTTATCAGTAACCGGAAGCATGTCAGGATTTAATGAGAATGAAACTTCACTTTACGAGAACAGTAAAGTTAATGGTGAATTGATTAAGGAATATTACCGGATGGAAGATGAGAAAGAGCTTCTTAAACAGTAAGAAAAAAAACGTTGCCTTTGGCGGCGTTTTTTTTCACGGATTTTTCACAAAGTTTTGATAAAGTGGACACAAAAGTTTTTTACAATGTCTTGTAGTGTAAATAGAAGTTAATATTAAAAACTTTGGAGGAGTACCGAATGATTTATGTTGACAATTTAGTTAAAAAGTATGGCAATCATACTGCAGTAGAACATTTATCTTTCCATGTGGAAAAAGGTCAGGTATATGGCTTTTTGGGACCTAACGGAGCAGGTAAATCAACTACTATGAATATTATCACCGGGTATATTGCCGCAACAGAAGGTAGTGTTACAATAAATGGTTATGATATTCTGAAAGAACCGGAAAAAGCAAAAAAATGTATAGGATATCTTCCGGAGATTCCCCCGTTATATATGGATATGACTGTGATTGAATATCTGAACTTTGCAGCACAAGTTAAGAGAATTCCTAAAAATGAGCAGTGTGAACAAGTAGAGAAGGCTATGGAGCTTACCATGATTTCAGATGTGAGCGAAAGAGTAATTAAAAACCTTTCCAAGGGATATCGTCAGAGAGTGGGATTTGCGCAGGCACTTCTGGGCGAACCGGAAGTTTTGATTTTGGATGAGCCTACAGTTGGACTTGATCCGAAACAGATAATAGAAATTCGCGATTTGATTCGTAAGCTGGGAGAGAATCATACAGTAATTTTGAGCTCCCATATATTAAGTGAGATAAGTGCAGTTTGTGACAAGATAATGATTATTTCAAAAGGTGAGCTGGTTGCCATTGATACACCTCAGGGATTGACACAAAAGCTTACGTCCAAGAATCGTGTAAGATTAGAAATTGATGCACCAAAAGAAGCAGCACTTCAGATTCTTGTGGGAATTGAGTGTGTTACACATGTGGAAGAAGATAATGAAGCGTTTGTAATATCAGGTGAAGGTGATGTTGATATAAGACGCGAACTTTTCTATGCGTGTGCAAAGGCCGATATGCCTATCCTTAGTATGAATTATGAAAAAGGCTCTTTGGAAGACGTATTCTTAGAGCTTACGGAGGACTAATACATGTTTGCAATATATAAGAGAGAGTTAAAATCATATTTTAATTCATTTATAGGATTTTTATTTATAGGTGCAGTGCTTTTTATTTTAGGTTTATATTTTACTGTGTATAATCTTGTTTATGGTTATCCTTACATAAGCTATGCTGTGTCAAGTGCAGTGTTTTTATTGTTTATAGGTGTACCTGTTCTGACGATGAGAATCTTATCGGAAGAGCGCAAACAGAAAACCGACCAGTTGATTTTGACAGCACCGGTTTCTGTGGGAAGCATTGTTATAGGTAAATTTTTGGCATTGATTACTATTTTTGCAATTCCGATAGTTATAATTGGAATATATCCGATTGTATTAAGTGCGTTCGGAAGTGTCCCAATGGCTGAATCGTACCTTTCTATTTTGGGATTTTTCTTATATGGCATGACTTGTATAGCTATTGGTGTGTTGATTTCATCATTGACAGAAAGCCAGGTTATTGCGGCAGTTATATCCTTTGGATGCTTATTCCTGGGATATGTTATGGAAGGAATCTGTAGCCTGATTTCAGATACGGGTAATTGGATTACAGAGTTATTAAGCTGCCTTGATATGTATAAAAGATTTAATACATTTTTGACAGGAACATTGGATGTGAGTGCTGTTGTTTATTTTATATCTGTTACGGCATTGGTATTATTTTTAACCACCCAGTCTATTCAGAAAAGAAGATACAGTATATCAGTAAAATCATTCAGTTTCGGAGCATACAATACCGGAATGATAGGTATTTTTGTTGTATTAACTGTGGTGTTAAATCTTTTGGCAAGTGAATTACCCAGTTCCGTAAAGACAATTGATGTTACTACTCAAAAGATTTATTCAATTACGGACATTACTAAGAATTTCTTAAAGGAGTTGGAAGAAGAAGTAACTGTTTATGTACTTTCAGGCGAACAAACTCAGGACTCAACATTGGGAACAACACTGGAAAGAATCGCGGATGAGTCGGATTATATAACGGTAGAATATGTTGACCCGGCAGTAAATCCCAGATTTTATACAAATTATTCCGACTCCATGGTTTATACAAACAGTTTGATTGTGGAAAGTGCGAAAAGATTTAAAGTTGTTAATTACGAAGATATATATGAAAGAGAATATGATTATACTTACGGAACTGCAACTACAACAGGTTATGACGGCGAAGGTCAGGTTATGAGTGCCATCGCATATGTAGTAAGCGACGACATGCCTAAAATTTATATGCTGGAGGGTCATGGTGAGGCAAGTCTTAGTGCCACATTTAAAGATTCGATAAGTAAAGAAAATGTAGACTACGAGACTATTAATCTTATGAATTATGATGAGGTGCCGGAAGATGCACAGTGTATAATCATTAACGCACCAATATCTGATTTGTCAAAAGATGATTATGAGAAGATAAAAAATTATGTTAATTCAGGTGGCAATTTATTTGTTATATCTACCTATGCAACCGGTGAGATGACTAATTTCAATGCACTGTTGGCAGAATTTGAATTAAGCATTACAGATGGAATTGTAATTGAACAGGATCAGAACAGATATTATCAGAATCAGGCATTTATGTTACCTGAAATCAGATATGATGAAATAACTGCGTCTGTGTATACGGATTATTATGTTTTCGTACCTTACGCACAGGGAATCAGAGTACCGGAAGAAGATATAGAAAATATGTCATACACTACGTTGCTTGCCACATCTGATTCGGCATTTTCAAGAAGCAATTTGGAAAGTGTAGATTCCTATAAGATGGAGGAGGGCGATGAAGCCGGTGGATTTGCGCTTGGTGTACGTGCAGAAAAGAATCTGAGTGATGAAACAAGTGCAACCATGGTACTTTACGGTAGCTCTTATATGTTTGAGGATTCTGCAAGTGAAATAGTATCCGGCGCTAACTTAATGTTATTTAGTGGAACAATAGCAAATTTGACGGACAGTGAGATTAGTGTATCTGTTCCTGTTAAAAGCTATGAAGTGTCTAATCTCATACTTAATCAGTCGGATATAATTATTGTGGCAATGATTACAACAGTGATTATACCGTTGAGTATGCTGATTATCGGATTTGCAATATGGTTTGGAAGGAGAAAAAAATAATGAAAAAGCAAAAAATACAGTTGTTTGTTTTGTTCGGACTTCTTCTTATAGCCTTAGGTGGATATTTAGGTTTGAAATCATATAACGAGAAGAAGGACAATACTCCGGCAGAGACAACAGAGATTACAGCGTTTACTTTGGTGACAGATGAAGTAACAGCTTTTTCATATGATTATGAAGGCGAAGTTTATTCTTTTATAAAAGAAGATGAAAGTTGGATTTGCGAAGATGACGCGTCAATTGATATAGATGAAAGTCAGATTAGCAGTATGCTTGGTAAAATGGCAAATATTACTTCAGATATAGCAATTGAAGATGTTACGGATTTTGAGCAATATGGATTGGCAACACCGTCCAAAATAATAACACTGACAACTGGCGAAGAGGAATATAAGTTGAATTTGGGAGACTATAATGAGCTTATTTCCGCATATTATATTCAGGTGGACGGACAGGATACAGTGTATACGACTACATCGTATCTTTATACAGCCTTCGATGTAATGCCCCAGGATTTGGCAGTGGTTGTGTCGGAAGATGTGGAAGAAACAGAATAATAAAAGAAAGCGGCAAGGTTAAAACCTTGCCGCGTATGCGTTTGTAATCAATTTTTCTTCCTGTTTAGTGGTCATTTGCAGTTCTCTGTGTAATACTTCAAATTCTTTTTCAAGATTTGTGTTGGAAACTGTGCGGTTATCTGTATTAACGGTAACGCAAACACCGTATTCCAGAAGCTTTAGAATGGGGTGGTGCGCAATATCTGGACAAGCCTTAGTCTGGGCATTGCTGATAGGGCAAACCTCCAAAGGAATCTGGCGTTTAATAAGTTCATCCACCAGTGCGGAATCTTCTATACAACGCACACCATGTCCTATACGCATAGCACCAAAACGGAGAGCGTCACGGATGCTTTCAGGACCATCTGCTTCACCGGCATGAATGGTAAAAGGAATGTCATACAAGGATGCGCGGCGAAAAAGTTCTTCAAAATTTCTTGTATGGAACAAACCTTCAGCACCTGCTAAATCGATGGCAGCAACACCTTGTCCAAGATAATGCTTGGCAGCCTCAACGGTTTGCATATTTGCAGCCTGATTGTCAGCCATACGCATACAGCATAAAATTAATTTACCATCAATCGGATAATCTCTGATGGCCCCATTAAGTCCCGAAATAGTGGCTTCAACCACTGCTTCCTGTGCAAGCCCACGTTGCATATGAAGCTGAGGAGCATAGCGTATTTCAGCATATTTAAGTCCTTCTTTGGATAATCTTTTCATTAAATCATACACACTCTTTTCAAGAGCATCTTCTGTTTGAAGAACAGACAGGGGGAAATCAAATTTTCCAAGATACTCGTTAAGACTTTCACATGAATCTCCCACAGTCAAATAAGGCATTAAATCGGTTACATTTTCCGCAGGCAGAATAATACCGTCTTTCTCAGCCTGTGCCAGCACAAACTCTGCCGATAATGACCCATCCAGATGCAAATGTAAATCTACCATGTCTAATCCTCCTTGTTTTACGTGCAGTTATTTGTTGAACTCAACTATAATTCTTATCCACATCAATCACTGTAAAATATGTCTCGTCATATTCCTGTACTTTATTTGCAATCATATCCACTGTTTCGGAATCACTGTATTCAAAATTATAAGGAATAACCAAATCAAAAATCACATTGGTATGTGTTGGACCTTTCACGATTCGGAAGTCATGTAATGAAAGCCTTGTGTCAATGGCTGCGACAATACTTTTCACGATTTCTTTCATACGTATGGTTTCTTCATCATTGGTACATACCGGGTCCATATGTATTACTGCATCACACTGAAGGTTACTTCGCAGGTCATGCTCAATATTGTCAATCAAATCATGCATGGTAAGGATGTCGCTGTCGGCAGGAATCTCTGCATGAAGGGAAATCATACGTCTTCCGGGACCATAGTCGTGGACAATCAAATCATGAACACCTATAATTCCATCGTGACTAAGTACCAGTTCTTCAATTTGTTCCACGAATTCAGGAGCAGGGGGCTGACCAAGGAGAGGACTAATGGTTTCTTTGGCTGCGTGAAAGCCTGCGTAGAAAATTGCCAGAGCAACGATTACTCCGCAGTAGCCGTCGATTTTAATACCCCAAAAGTGTGCAACCAGCGTAGAAATCAAAACAAGTGTTGTTGCCAGCGTATCACTTAAACTGTCAGTGGCAGTTGCTTTCATGGCGGCACTGCCGATTTTTCTGCTGATAACATTATTATAAAAAGCCATGTAAAATTTGACGGCAATAGATGCAAGTAAAATGCATACAATTAAAGGCGAGCAGCTTATGTCCGTAGGGTTAACAATTTTGCCTACAGAAGATTTAAGAAGCTCAAAAGCCATGAATAGAATAAATATTGATACCAGAAGACCGGATACATATTCGATTCTGCCGTGACCAAAGGGATGGTCCTTGTCAGGCTTTTGCCCTGCCATGCGAAAACCGATTAATGTGATTACCGAAGAACCGGCATCGGACAGATTGTTAATTGCATCTGCAGTAATTGCGATTGAACCACTAAGCAGTCCGGCTATAAATTTGCCTGCAAAAAGTAAAAAGTTAAAAAATATTCCTACGGCTCCACAGAGCATACCATAGCCCTGGCGGACGGAAGGAAGATTGAAATTTTTATAATCCTTTATGAACCATTTTGATAAAAGTGTAATCATGTGTATACCTCATTTTATGTAAGTACTTTATTTATTATATGTAGTCATATGTAAAACGTAAATTATTGGAGTGAATTTCATTGTATGCTTTTTTCTTATAAAAAACAACTCTTTTTGCCCTGTAATTCATACAAAATCTATTAGATTTTCCTATTGCGGTATGTGCGTAAAACGTGTATAATTTCAAACGATGACGATAGTAAAAGATAATTTAAGATAAAGTCCAGCCATTGGCGGACGGAAAGAGGTGCAGATTATGAGTAAGAAACCAACTGTATTAATGATTTTAGACGGTTACGGCTTGAACGAGAAACAGCAGGGTAACGCTGTAGCAGAAGCAAAGACTCCGGTTATGGATTCTTTGATGAAAGATTATCCTTTCGTAAAGGGTAATGCAAGCGGTATGGCAGTAGGTCTTCCTGATGGTCAGATGGGTAACTCCGAAGTAGGTCATCTT
>CAZGSF010000027.1:19856-22677 GCA_964528145.1 uncultured Lachnospiraceae bacterium
GGGTGCAGGAAGAATTGTATATCAGGAGCTTACAAGAATTACCAAAGAGATTCAGGACGGAACATTTTTTGAGAATCCTGCTTTACTTAAAGCAGTAGAGAATTGTAAGGCTAATGACAGTGCATTACATATGTTCGGGCTTTTATCCGATGGTGGTGTACACAGCCATAACACACATCTTTACGGACTTTTGGAACTGGCTAAGAGAAACGGACTTGAGAAAGTATATGTTCATTGCTTCTTAGATGGACGTGACACTCCCCCTGCAAGCGGAAAAGAATACTCAGAGCAGCTTGAGGCTGAAATGAAGAAAATCGGCGTTGGCAAAATTGCTTCCGTAATGGGACGTTACTACGCAATGGACACAGATAACAACTATGACCGTGTAAAACTTGCTTATGATGCACTTACCAAGGGCGAGGGACTTACAGCAGAAGGCGGTCCTGCAGGAATCCAGGCTTCCTACGATAAAGATGAAACCGATGAATTCGTAAAACCTACAGTAGTTGTAGAAAACGGTGCTCCCGTTGCAACTATTAATGCAAAGGATTCCGCAATTTTCTTCAACTTCCGTCCTGACCGTGCAAGAGAGATTACCAGAGCATTCTGCGATGATGATTTCAAAGGATTTGACCGTGGCGAGAGACTTGATATTACTTTTGTATGTTTCTCAGATTATGATCCTACCATCCCTAACAAAGAAACTGCTTTCCACAAAATCGCAGTAACAAATACTTTTGGAGAGTGGCTTGCAGCTAACAGCATGACCCAGGCTCGTATCGCAGAGACTGAAAAATATGCTCATGTAACCTTCTTCTTTAACGGTGGTGTAGAAGAGCCTAACGCAGGAGAGGACAGAATCCTTGTTAATTCTCCCAAGGTTGCAACCTATGATTTGAAACCTGAGATGAGCGCTTACGAAGTTTGCGATAAGCTTACCGAAGCAATCCGTTCTGATAAATATGACGTACACATTATCAACTTCGCTAACCCTGACATGGTAGGTCATACCGGTGTTGAAGAAGCTGCCATCAAAGCAGTAGAAGCAGTTGATGAGTGCGTAGGTAAAGCAGTAGAAGCAGTTAAGGAAGTTGGCGGTGTAATGTTCATCTGTGCTGACCATGGTAACGCAGAACAGCTTGTTGATTATGAAACAGGAGCACCTTTCACTGCCCACACTACCAACGAAGTACCTTTCATCCTCGTAAACTATGATGACGCTTATACATTAAAAGAAGGCGGATGCCTTGCAGATATCGTTCCTACATTAATCGAGGTTATGGGAAAAGAGCAGCCTGTAGAGATGACAGGAAAATCCTTGTTGATTAAGAAATAAGGAAAATAAAAGAAATAGAGAAATTTTAAAAACCTTGGAAAGTTATTACTTTTCGGGGTTTTTGTTTATTTACGTTTTATTATTGGTTGAGGATTGATGTAAATGAGTCTTTGCAAGATTGTATTCTTCAACACAAAAGTCAATGAGTGTTTGAATTATAATAAAAAATCATACTTGACATACGCATAAGATGCATATACAATAAATCCATCAAGAGTAATCAATGATACGTCAATTCTGATTTCGTACATTCCGGCAGTTCTGCCACTTTACTCACAGAAAAAAACGGTGGCAGGATATTACCATGTTGAATCCTGCCTATGCAAAGGAGGTATCACACATGGGAAAAATGAATGATGTACTGCATCGTTATCTTGATGATGCAGAGCGTTTTGCTGACCTTTATAACGGTATAATGTTTCAGGGGCGGCAGGTTATTACTCCGGAGGAGCTTACCGAGGCTTCGGAACAGTATAAGGAAAAAGAAGAGCATAGCGGAAAGAAGGACAAGAATCCATCCACATTCGTTACAAGGAACCGCGATTTAAAAAAGTACATGAAAAACGGTGCTTTACTTCGGGTGTTATCGGTGGAGAATCAGAACCTGACAGATTACTCCATGCCCTTCAGATGCATGGAATACGACACCATGGAATATCGGAAACAGTTACAAGCTTTGCGAAAGAAGAATGCAAGGGCAAAAGATTATGAAACAGCAGCGGAGCGTATGTGCCGGGTTAAAAGAAACGACCGCTTAAATCCTTCATACACCATATGCCTGTATCATGGTGAGGAAGCCTGGGACGGTCCAAGAACACTAAAGGACATGATGAAATTTGAGGATGAGGATGCCTTTGAAAAGTATTTTGCAGATTATCCGATGCTGCTTTACTGCGTGAATGAAAAGAATGATTTGTCGGTGTTCCATACGGAGATTAGGGAATTGTTTGAAATGATGAGGTGCCGTGGAGATAAAGAAAAGATGAAGAAGACAGTAGAAGATAACGATAACTATAAGCATTTAAGTGAGGAAACGTTGGAGGCGATTTCTGTGGTAGTGAAAGAACCATCAGTGTTTGTGAATAAAGAAATGTATAAAAGTGAAGAGGAGGAAGGATACGATATGTGTAAAGCGTTAAGAGATTGGGCAGAGGAAGAAAGAAGCGAGGGGCGTGTAGAGAGTCGCACAGAGGATATATTGGATATACTTGGAATTAAAGGTGATGTTCCGGACGAACTGCGTCAGAGCATAATGAGTGAGAAAGACGTTGCGATTTTAAAGCGATGGATTATAGCAGCGGTGCAGGCGGAGAGTATAGAGGCATTTGCAGCGCAGATGTAACAAAAATAATATGATTTAAATAAATAAAAAAGACACGGACTTTGTCTTTAAAAGTTGGTTAAAGTTCAACTTGACACCTATACAAAATACATATACAATAAACCCATCAAGAGTAATCAATGATACGTCAATTCTAAATTCGT